>JBFWIO010000006.1:0-21702 GCA_050255955.1 Victivallaceae bacterium | reverse complement strand
AGCTGGACTTTGTCGATTTTGAGCGTCTTCACCAGTTCGGCGAAGCGCGCGATCGATTCGTCGCTGTCGTTGACGCCGGGGACGATGAAGAGTTCAAGGTAAACCTTGGCCCTGGTTGCGGCGCAGAATTTCCGGAGCCCGGCGAGCAACCGCGCAAAGGTCATGCCGGGGGCGGGGCGGTTGATCTCACGGAATTCCTCTTCGCTCGACGCATCGAGCGACGGCACCACCAGATCGATGTCCGCGATTTCCGTCAACAGGCCGTCGTCTTCAAAGGCGCACGCGTTGGTCAAAAGGCAGATCGGGTATTCGGGGTAGTGCCGCTTGAGATACCGCGCCACTTGGCCGATACCCGCGTTGAGGGTGGGCTCGCCCGCTCCCGAAAAGGTGATGAAGTCGAGTTTGGGATGCGAAGCAAGGGTATCCTCAAGCTCGGCGATCACCCGCTCACAATCAACGTAGTTGCCGCGCTCCAGCGTCAGGCGGGTGGTTTCACCGGCTTCGCAGTAGACGCAGTTGAGCGAACAGGTTTTGGGCGTCACCAGATCAACGCCGAGGGAAACCCCCAGCCGCCGCGACGCCACCGGACCGAAAACAAAACGCTTATTCATCGCTTATCACCTCCCGGAGCTTACAATACCCTGTGAGGCGCGATTGTGCAAGCGCAATGTTTCGTTCCGGCCGCGGATTCCCCGATTTATTCAGCGAGATTGGCGTTGATCCAGGCGGTGTCGGGGATGCGCCAGTTCTTGCCGCCGTCGGAGCTGACCAGCCACATCAGCGGGAATTTGCCCTTGAGCCCGGTGTTGAAGTCGTGGAAAAGCGCTTTGACGTACAAATTGTCCTTGCGGTCGATGAAAAGATGATGATAAAAGACGGTGTAGGTCAACGTGCCGTTTGACTGCCGCGACGGAGTGTATTCGAGCAAGCTCACCGGCGGCAGCCATTTGCCCGCCTTGCGGTCGTATTTCTGAATCCGCAGCTGGGGATGGACGCGGTAGGCGATGTAGATGTTGTCATGGCTGTCGATTACCGCGTCAACGTAGGACTGTCCCGCGCCGAGCCTTTCGGGCTCGCTCCAGCAGGTTAGGTCGAGCGGCTTGAGACTGCGCAGGAACAGAAATCCGGGGTGTTTCGGGCCCCAGCCGTGGGAACCGGTGACGAGGTCGAGTTCGCCTTTGGAGCTGAGCACCATGGTCGGACAGGAGTGGCCGTCGGAGACCAGCGGAGTGGCGTTGGCGACCAGTTGCCGGCCGGTGATTTCCCGTTTGGCGAGATCCACTTCGGCGACGAAAGTCGGGTTGCCGCCGGTGGCGGGGTCGGCGGGGACTTCGATATAGGCGATGAAGAGTTTGCCGTCGGCGCGAGCGGCGATGTTGTTCGCGCCGGAGTGGCTGGCGATGCCGTTGGCGCGGTCGGTCAGCACCAGCGCTTTGGGAAGCTTGAGGCCGTCGGCGGTTTTTTCCGGCAGGATCACGTCGAAGCGGTTGAGCGCGCAGAAGTCGAGCTTCTGGACGCCGACGTCGGAATAGGTGACGCCTTCGCCACCGAGTTTCTCGCGGTGGACGCCGCGGAAGAGCGCCGGCGGCCCGGCGGGAATGCGGCCGGATGACGAACTCTCGATCGCGCCGAGGTAGGGACGACTTTCGGTCGGGTACGCCTTGAACGTCTTGCCGTGGTCGCCGGAGTAGAGAAGCACCAGATTGCCGTTGAGATCGACTCCGTCCTTGACCTGGCGCGGAACCGCGATCAGGATGTACAAATTGTCGTCGGCGTCGAAACTCGCCATCGCCCGGGTCTGGACGGTGCGCAAATCAGGCTTGAGCACGTCGATTCCGATCGCTTTGAGGGCGGCGGTGAAGTCGCGTTTGACCCACTTGCCGTTTTCGATCGTCGAAACGTAACCGTAGCTTGCGGGATCGACCGCGTTGACGATGTAGGGGCGGTTCCGGCGGTCAAAAGCGATTGCGCTGCCGGACGGCACGTCGGTTTGGGCGGTGTAGGCCTCAGGCTTGCCGGCGGGGGGGACGTTGAAGAGCGCTTTGGCGTCATCGACCGGCAGGATTGCGGCGGGGAGGGCGCACGCGGCGGCGAGAGCGGCGTAAATCAGTTGTTTTTTCATTATAAACGATCCCATACGTTGTTGTCGGCGAGGACTCCGGTACAGCGCCAGTCTTCGAGGATCGGCGCGGTGGTGTAGGGCAGCAGCCGGTTGCTCAGGCGGTGGGTGTTGACGTGGCCGTCAACCCAGGCGACGTTGAGGGCGTCGCCGTGCGCCGGGTAGAGGATGTTGCGCCAGTTGGCGGTCTGCATGGCGGGCCAGAGCGAAATGCCGCCGGGATTTCCCTTGCCGTCGGTGGCGCCGGTGTTAAGGGTGTAGCTTTCGCCCAGCAGCAATGTCTGGGACGGGCGTTTGATCTGGGAGATTTTGCACGAGGTGTAATAATAGTGGGCGGCGGTGTCCACCATATAGCGGTCGGTGCCGAGGTATTTGAAGTTGTACCCGTAGGACATTTTGTCGAGGTTGGATCCGTTGAACGCGAGAATGTCGTTCACCTGTGCCGGGGGGATGGCGATATAGGAGGTCGGACAGAGCAGGATTTTGGCCCCGCTGGTGAACAGCTTCTCGGTGCGCATCAGATTGACCCAGTTGCCGGTGGAGTAGGAGTTGATCGCGTTGGGCGGCAAAAAGTCGTTGTAGTTGGTGGTGTAGAGCGTCATCATCGAAGCGACCTGCTTGATGTTGTTGACGCACTGGACGGTGCGCGCTTTTTCCCGCGCCTGGTTGAGGGCGGGCAGCAGCATCGAGGCGAGAATCGCGATAATCGCGATCACCACCAGAAGCTCGATCAACGTGAATCGGCGGCAGAGAGAACAATGGGACTGTTTCATGATTGCGGTTCCTTGAGGTTAATCAATCCATCCGGTAAAATCGGGTGAGACCAGTTTGAGCGGCTTGCCGTTGACGGACACCTGGCGGGCCCGGTAGACGAAAATGCGTTTGCCTTTGAGCCAAAGCATCGCCGCTTCGGCCTTGACGGTTCCCGCGCTGAGTCGGGCGACCGTCGCGAAGTCGGGGGCGAAGCGGAGCATAACCACTTCGCTGGACGCCGGGGTGAAGTCAAGTCCCCCGGGGACGGCGGCGACATCGCAGAGCGGCACCGCCGCGCCCGGGGCGAACGCAGCGGCGAAAGTCACCGCCGTGCCCGCGGCAAATCCGGTGTCGGCGCTGAATTGCAGCGTCGGCGCACTTATCATCGCATCGCGGGCGGTGCCGACCCAGCCGCGAAGTTCGGGTTCTTTGGCCCCCTCTACGCAGTCGATTTTGACGTTTGGCACCGGTTTCAGCAGCATTTGCACCAGGAGATTGGGGCGGTCGGAATTGGCCGAATACCAGGCCGGGCGTTCGGCGTCGAGCGTCCACTTGGCCATCGGGGCGAGCGGGAAAACATAATTGGTGACGCCTTTGCCGTCCGGCGTGCGGTCGATTCGGGTACGGTCAAAAATCAGCAGTCCTTCGCCTGCCAGGTACAGCACCGCGCGCCGGTGCGAGGCGGCGATGTCCGCTTCAAATTTATCCCGCAACGGTCCGGTCGCCGCGCCGCCGTCGAATTGGCCGACCGCGACGCCGAAACCCTCGCCGAGCCGGGCGTCGAGCAATTGCGCATCGGTTTTGGTCTGGTTCGCGCCGTTGAAGTTGACCGTGCCGTGGGAGCGGGTGATCCGGCCGTAGTCGAAGTGCGGGTCTTTTTTCTCATAGGTGGTGATGGCGGGGTCTATGATGAGGCTGTAGCCGCCGGCGCCGAATTCGATGCCCAGTCGCGAGAGATGGGTGTGCCAGCCGCAGAATTTCCCGGCGTCGAATGCGAAAACTTCGTTGCCGTCGCCGCCGAAGACCAGTCCGGCGTCGGGGAATACGCCGTATGTCAGAGGCCGGAATTCGACCCCGGCGCGGCGGGCGAAAGCGGTCAAATTCGGTGCGGCGGCCCGGTGCGGGAAGTTTCTCGGATAACTGCTGTCGTTGAAGGCAAAGCCGGAGCTCAGGCGGGTGAATTGAAGCGCCCTGGCAATGGTTTCCGGCGCGGCCATCGAAGGGAGATCGGGCCGCAGTTTGGCGAGGGCGAGGGCGTCGATCATCATCGCGGTCATCCAGGTGTGATACCCGGTGGTGTTTTCGCAATGCGAGCCGTCGGCGCGGAACTGCTGCTTGAAACACTCCGCCAGCACCTGTTGCCCCTTGTTGCGCCACTCTGCCGAGTCGGGGAGGAAGTCAAAGACGATGCCCGCTTCGAGCAAGGTGAACGCTTGCGCGGTGGCGTGGTTGCCGGGGCCGGCGGCGGTGTAGCGGGCGAGTAGATTGCACTGGCCGCTGATCACCTCCAGCGCCCGCTTGACAAAGGCGTCGTCAAAGGCGGCGCTGTGCCGGAAGACCGCCAGCGCCAGCATCCAGGTCCGCAGCCGGAGCGCCGCGTTGAAGGGGCTGTTGCGCTGGGGATCGATGAACTTCGGCCCCTGCTTGGCACGGTAGTCGAACCAGTCCTGCATCAAAGTCTTTGCCCGCGCCGCATATTTTTCGTCACGGGTTTCGCGGTAGGCCCCGATCAGGAATTCGAGCATGGCGAAGCGGTTGAGCTGGGCCACCCACTCCTGGTGCGGTTTTTGGCCGCCGGTCCAGTCGATGTGATCGAGGCCGATCGGAATCGCTTCCTCGCGGTAAAAGAAGGCTTTGCCGTCGCAGACCGCGTCGGCTTTGGCCAGCAGCGCGGTTCGCTCCTCTGCTTTGAGTGCCGGTTTGGCATCGACCGCCGGGCGGTCATACGCGGCGTTGAGCTGATCGAAGCGGGCGGCGAATGCGTCCGGCGTGAGCGTCCCGATTGCCGTCGCCGCCGACAACGGCAGCGTCAGTGCGGTGATTGCGGCACAGAAGTACCCGGTTTTCAGGGCAAAAAAACTCGGCAGACCTTTTTGCATCGGCAGCATCCTTACTTGAAATTTGAATGGGAAGCAGTCCTTATTGGAAGCGCGTGAATGGCGCGGAAAGCTTACATACCGTGGGTTTCGCGAAAATTATACGGCAGCGCGCAACTTTTGCGGATGACGAGTTCGCCGACAATCCGCTCGATGCGCGCCGGAATCGGATTGCCGTCGAGCTGCCGGAGCACCGTCACCAGCGCGCGGCTGCCGATGATCCGGCGCGGATCGGTGAAAATACTGAACGGACTCTCCGACTCGCGGCTGAATTCCTCGATTTCCCCCTGCTGGATGATCGAGAGCCGCTGCGGCACCGCCATGCCGGACGCTTCGAGATAACGGCTGAGATCGTACAAATAGACGTTTGACACCAGAAGCGCAGTGATCTCGGGGACGTTGCGCATCAGCCCGGCGATCAGCAAATAATCGGTCGCGCGTTCGCCTTTGAGCTTGAGAAGATATTGCTCCGGGTCGCTGATGCCGTCAAAACGCAACTCTTCGCAAAAGGCGTTCTGGCGCTCGCGGAATACTTCGTTTCTGGGCTGAAGATCGATCAGCCCGATGTGACGGTGGCCGATGCTCCGCAAATAGCGCATCGCCATACGCATGCCCTCGGGATAATTGCAGCCGATCGACGGAATCTGGTCAAAAAAACGGTTGACGGTGACCTGCGGAACCCCGATTTTGCGGAGTTGTTCCAAGAGCGGCGCCAGCTCTTCATCGGGACGGTCCCAGATGATCGCATCGAATTCTCCGGCGGCGTAACGCTCGGGAAGCGTTTCGATGCCGTCGAAATTGCCGGGGGAAACTTTGCAGTCATCAAGATATGCCTGTTCGACCGCGCCGAGGATCAGATCGCGCTGGAAGAGATTGCCCCCCTCCTTGAGGTCGTTGTAATCGACCTGCAAAAGCAGAATGTGGCGAACCTTGGCAACCGGCGCTTCCGGGGTGTTGCGGATCACAAAGGTGCCTTTGCTCGGGATTCGCGCGATCAAGCCGTCCGCTTCGAGCCTTTTGAGCGCCGAACGCATGGTAATGAACGATACTTTGCGCTCGGCGGCGAAATCAAGTTCTTTCGGCAATTTGGTGCCGACCGGATAGCGACCGGAAAGAATATCAATCTTAACATCTTGATATACAGCGTCTTTTTTGAGCTTTACCATCGATTTTGTCCGTCGCTTGATATGGTGTTCGATATTATTTGATATTAATTATAGCAAAAACTCCCCGCGTTGTCAAGGGTGGCTCAGAAAATAATGTTTATTTTTTTGCGGTTTGTGGTCTTTTTGCCGGAATGGGGTATTTTGATGATATCAAAAAGGGAGAAATTTATGGAAATCAGAGAATATCACGAGAACGATCTTGCCGCCGTCGAGGAGATTACCCGCGCCGCCTGGAAAGGCGTCACCATCGCCGAATCGCTCGAAGTCCGTCACGGCGAACTCGGCGGCAAGCCCGCCATCGAGTGGAAAGTTGAACAAGTATCCCGCGCCTGCCGCGAAAAGCCCGATGCGCTTTTTGTCGCCGAAGCCGACGGTTGCGTCGCCGGATACGCTTTTTTCTCCGTCGATCTCCGCCGCAGCGTCGGCGAAGTCTGCAACAATGCCGTCCATCCCGACTTTCAGGGGCGCGGTATCGGCAGCGCGATGAACCGCCATATCCTCGCGCATTTTCGCTCACTGGGCCTCAAATTCGCCCAGGTCACCACCCTTGAGCACGATTTGCCGGCCCAGCGCGTTTATCTCAAAAACGGCTTCCGGGAGCTCGTCCGCAGTATCCATTATTCCATGGAGCTGTGAGCCGGGAACTCACGGCCTGATGAGGTAGAGTTCGCTGCCGGAAGCGACCGCGCCGAGCGACGGCGAAACCGCGACCCGGACCGGCGCGGTTGCGGCGGGGGAAAATGTGTAGCGATAGCGCGCCGTCACCTTGCCGTCGGGGCCGAGGCGGTGGATCAGGCCGTTCTCGTCGGCGGCGAGGAGCAAGCCGCCGTCGCCGGCGAAAGCGAGCACGACCGCGCCGAGATTGCCCGCCGTGCTGACCCCGGAACCGTTGAACCGGGTGACTTCGCCGGTGGTGCTGACGTGGAGCAGCGACTGATTCAGCACGGCGCAACCGGCGGGGGGGCCGCCGAGGTTGAATTCTTTGAGCTCGAATTTCTTTTTGCCGCCGGGGACGATTTGGATCAGCGAGCCGTCGCTGCGGCCGGTGTAGAATTCCGGATTGGGTTTGCCGTCGAGGTCGGCGGCGGCGAACGTGAGGGCGATCGGCGCCTCAAGAGAGCTTGTCAGGAGCGGCTCGGCGTTGCGGTCGTAGATTCGCAAATAATAGTATTCGCAGCCCACCCCGAGCTCATCGGCGCCGTCACCGTCAAGATCGGCGGCAGCGGCGAAGGTGGCGGGGTGGAGCACCGGGAAGCGGCGGCGGATTTTGCCGTCGGCGGCGTCGAGCGAGACGAACATCCAGCTGGTGGTTCCCGCGATGATCACCGGCGGCTTGCCGGGCTCGAAGTTGGCGGTGAAAATGGTGCGGATCAATGCCCGGTGCATGTTGCCGAACGGCATATCGGTGCGCCAGAGTTCGCGCCCTCCGGCGTCGAGCGCGACGAGGGTGCCGGTTTCGGTCGGCCCGTCGAGCGGGAGCAGAATCGCGGCGGGGGTGGCGGGAAGAAGCCCGACGAGATAGCGCGCCGCTCCGGCCGCGCCGGGGTAGGGGGCGACCGCGCTGACCTTGCGCTTGAACTGATGTTGCAGCCGGATTTTGCCGTCGGCGCCGACCACCTGAAATTCGCCGGTGTCGGTGCCGGCAAGGACTTGATCGCCGTCGGCGGCAAGCGAGGTTATGTTGCCGTTGAGCTTGAGCGGCGCAAGTCTTTCGGCCTCAACTTTTGCAGGCATGGCCGGGGCGGTGCCCGCGACTTGGGCGGCGATCAGATTTGTCAGTTTGGCGGGTTCGATTTTAAGCTCGGCGAAAGTTGCCTCGCGGTCGCCGCCGGGGAGGGGAGCGCCGGTGAAGTCGGTGAGGCGTTTGACTCCGGTTGCGAGGAGGCCGCGGCGGTCGAGTTTGAAGAAGTCGGCGTCGAGCTCGAAGTTCCCGAGCCGGAGTTTCCCCGTGCCGATCAGTCCGGCTGACTTGCCCGCGCCGGTGCGCCACAAACTTTCGCCGAGGCGATCGACCGGAGCCGGTTTTCCGGCGTTGAGGCGGTTGAGGAAGAAAACTTTGCCGCCGGGTTTGAGCCGGCCTGCATGACGCTGGCTGAGGACGGCGGTGTTGCTCCCTCCAGTTTCGGCATACGCCCCGAAGTAGCCGGGTTCGCGGGCGTTGGAACCGTCGTCGAACTGGGAGTGGACGCTTGTCTTTGCGCCGGTTCCCTCGGCGACGGCGAATTCAAATACCTTTTCCCCCGCAGGGGTGATCCGGTCGAACTGCCAGTTGCGGCCTTCGGCGCGGGGGCGGCCGAGGACGCGCCAGCGGCATTCAAAGAGATAATCGCCGTCTTGGCGGGCGGCAAGTTCGTCGAGCACCCAGAGTCCGTCGCCGGTTTCTATTGCGATATGGCGTTTCCAGTCGCAGCCGTTGTACTCCTCCAGCAAGAGCGAGAGCGCCGCGCCGCGGGCGTCTTCGCGCTTGGCGCGGCCGAGGATTTGGGAGAAGCTTTTGGGGTCTTTGAGGGTGCGTGCCCACCCGGTGCTTTGGCCGTTGCGGAGGATGCTGATGCTGTTGTGGTCGTCCGGGAATTTGCGGATGTAGTCGCGGTCGGCGAGAAGGTCGAATTGACCGACCACATAGGCCCCGATCGCATTGGCGTCGTAGTGGCCGTGGGGGCCGCCGTTGATTCCGGTGACAAAAAGATACTCGTCGCTTGCGGGATTCCAGCCGGAGCGGAAGATCGCTTTGTCAAGCGCGGGGCGGGGATACTTGATGTCGGTTTTCAACGCTTCAAATTTATCCGCCCGAACCGGGAAAAGTTGGAGGCCGAGCGACTCTTTGCCGGGCGTTGCAAGATCCGGCGGCATGGCGGCGAGGTCGCCGCTCTCGGCAGGCATGTAGTGTTTCTGGTATTTCGCCAGGCGGTCGTAATAAAATTTGCTTTCGCCGCTGTCGAGGAGTTCGGTCCAGCTTTTGATCATCCGCATCATGCCGGAGACGGTGATGCCGCGGTGAACCGGGTAGGTGTCGCCGAGGCCGGGTGTGCCGCCGCGCGGATCGACAAAGCTATAGGTGTATTGCATGTAGTCACGGATCGCCGGCGTGTCAAAAAAGTTGCGTCCGAATTTGCCGCTGCCGTAGGCGTAGTAGGTGAAAATCTCCAGTACGTGGAACTGGTAGGCGAGCGAATCTTCAGGCGAAAATACCGAATCCTTGACGCAGTCCATGCCGTATTCGGCGACTTGCTTCCAGTAGACCGCGGGCTTGAAACCGGCGCGTTTTTGGAGGAATTCGGCGTTGAAGTACATTGCGCGCATCGCCATCATCGGGTGGTTGGTCATGTACTGACGTTTTTGGGTATTGTAAAGGAGCTGGGGCAACTTCATATCGCCGTTCTCCATGATCTCTTCGGAGATGAAGCGCGAAACTTCGGCGGCGAGGAGCTGGGCGCGGTCGTCAAAAGCCGGCGATTCATCGACCGCATCAACCGCCGCCGGGAAGCGGTGAAACTGAAAATGCGGCGAAGTGCGGCGGAAATCGAGCGCCTTGAAGTAGTTTTCCCTGATCAATTGCATCATCGCGACAAATGCCGCGGCGTAGGCGTCGTCACCGGTCAGGAGATAGTCGGCGGCCGCCCCGTCGAGGACGGTGAGCGCCATCTGATTGTTGCCGCCTTTGGCGTAGTAGTTGGTGAGCCAGGGGACGTACTCGCCCGCCGCGCGGGATGTTTTGGCGCCGGGGCAGTCGATGAAGTGGTGAACCGTACTGACTTTGGCCGGGAAGCGCTTGACGAAGGCGGCGAGCGCGGCGTCGGCGGCGGCGACCGTCGTCCCGCCGAGGTAGATCGCTCCGGTTCCGCCGCCGAAGATATCGGGAATGGTGCGCAGCTCATACCCGCCGGGATTGGCGGCAAGGAGCTTCAGTATCGAGAGCCGCCGGGCGATGTCGTTGGCGAACGGGCCGCCGGTCAACAGCAGCGCTTTGCCGCTCGCCAGCGCCTCTTTCGGCTCCAGCACGGGGCAGGTGACGCCCCACTTTTCGCGCAACAGCTTTTGCAGCCTGGCGGGAAAATCGGCGAATTCGCCGGGAGAGTTGGCGACGATCACCATCCCCTTGTCGAGCTCGACCCGGCGCGGCGAAACGTAGGGGACGAGGTCCGGCGGGAGCGACTTGGAGATCAAGCGCCCGGAGTCCTTGACCGGAGCGTAGTAGTCTTCGGCGGCGGGAGCGGCGAAAGAGAGTGCGAAAAGGCAACAAAGAAGGATTCGTTTCATCGGTTCGTCTCATTTCGGGGGTTGAACAGGATTGTTGGTCACGCCCAAAATAACGCCGTTGCCGGAGCTTGTCAAACCGGATGGATCACTTTCTCTTCCGCCTCCGCTCGAAGCTGGATCAATCCAGTGCGGCCAACAGATGTTCGACGTTGAGCACTTTTTCGCGGAGGTCGCCGCAAGTCCAGGCGTAGTGATTGGTCGCCTCAAAGCCGAGCCGCGAATCGCGGCGCGCAAGTTCGTGGAGGCGGATGGCGAGGTCGCGTTCCTCAAGCAGGATTTCGCGGAGCTCCGGCGACTTTTCGCCCCGCAGCCGGACCCAGGCGCATTGGAGCGCCGCGCTGCGGAAACAGCAGTAATTGGCCTCCGCCACCACGGTGAGGTCGCGATATGCGTTGCGGTAAGCATCGTCGATCAGCGTTCCCGCTTCGGCGAGGGCACTGAGGCCGTCGCTCCAGATCTGCGAAACGATCATCAGCTGTTGCTCAAAGACTTCGGCCGGATACGGCCCGCGCCAGCTCGGGAGGTCGTCGTAAGGAAATCCGACCATGGTGGCGGCGTAACCGGTCGGTTCCAGCCAGAGCAGATTGGACGGCCCCGCGTTGTGGGGGGCGGTGTAAACCACATTGATGTCAAAGGGGAAACGGGAAAAGGCTTCGCTGAAAAGGTCGAGCGCGCAAGTGACCTTCGCCGCCGCCCGCGCCCCGAAGCGTTTCCCGACCATCTGGTCGTGGCTCAAGGTCAAAAGATCCATATTGAGCGACGGATATCCGCCGAGGGTCCAGCTGACCATGAGGTCGTCAACTCCGGCGCGGCGGAGGTTTGCAAGGTGTTTCTCCACCAGCCGGGTGGCGGGAATATAGGGCACGGTCGCCCCTTCCCAGGAGTTGCCGAGCTGGATTTTGGCGGCGGTCCGGAGTTTGCATTGGCGGGCGAGTTGCCAAAGCGCCTGACTGCGTTCGCTCGGGCCGGGGTGCGAGATCGAATAATCGTTGACCACCACCTTGACCCCGGCGGTTTCAAAGGCGAGGCCGTTTTCGCTGACGCACAGAAGTTCGGCTTCGGCGGGCAGCGCGGGAATGATCCTCGCCGCCCATTCCTGCGGCCACGGGCCCCAGTTCCAGACCAATATCCGGGCTTCGGGATTGGCGCGGCGCGCGGCGCGGACGATCACGGTGTTGACTTCGGCGATGATCTCCGCCGGATCGCGCCCGGCGCAGAGCGGACACCCGACCGGGTCGTCGGCGCGCGAATGACAGTGGGTGACGTTCTCGGAATAAGTGATGGTGAATGCGCCGCCGAGGCCGGGCACTTGCCGGAAAAGGGTTTCGACCGAATTTGCGAGCCACTCCAGCACCGCCGGGCGCGAGGTGCACATGCTGCTTTCATTGCGGTGTTCGCGAATGGAGCCGAGGTATTTGTCCTTGAGCTCCGGGTGCGCGGCGAATAGTTCGACCGGCAGGCCGCGCGGCTCATTGAGGTAGATGAAGAGCTTGATGCCGTACTTTGCCGCGCGTGCGACCAGTGTGTTGAGCGTCGCAATCCGCTTTTCCCAGCCGGCGGAAATCTCCGGGGCGTCGGCGAACAAAGTCAGTGCATGGAGGAGGCCCGGCAGCCAGACCGCGTTGATGCCGCGGTCGGCGAGGAGTTTAAGCAGTGCTTCGGGATAGGGATCAAGCTCGGGCGAACTCAGCGCGTCGCCGTAGAGCGCCGAATACGAGTAGGCGATCCGGAGTTCGAAATCCGACTTGGCCGCTGCCGCCGGAGCGGACGGCAGCGCCGCCGCCTCGCGTTCGAAGCGGGCGATGAAGCCGAACGGCGGCTCCTCCGGCTCACGGTCAGCCGGAAAATATTGCGCGAGAGTGGCGCGGAGCCGGTCGGTGGCGGCGCTTTCGGCGGAAGTCAGGTCGCGGAGTCTGACTTCTTCGCAGGACGGCTTGAGGAAACCCATCTTGACCCACAGGAAATCTTCGTTTTTGAGCACGAAAGCGAGTTTTTCGGCGCTCCAGCCGAGGAGGGTCAGCAGTTGTCCATAAGGCAACAAATGCCAGTTGAGCCGGATCAGCGTCACGTAGCCGCGGAGCGGAAACTCGTCGCAAACTCGCGGCGGCGTCCGCAGTCCGAGGCGCCCGGCGTGCTCCAGCACCGCTTCCGGCGTCCCCCCCAGCACGGCGGCAAGTTTTTCCGGCGAAACCAGTTCCCAGTTGCGGAAGATCACCGCCTGAAACCGGGTCGGGAAATGGGCAAAATCCAGCGCCGCGGGGGCGCTGCCGACGGGGAGGGCCGCCAGATTCATTTGTCCAGCGCTTTGACTTTGACTTCGAGATCGTTGAGCCGCTTGACCAGGGGCTGGACTTCGTTTTGCATCGCGCTTTTTTCGAGCTCGCCGATCCGGCTGGCGAGGTTCATTGCGTTGACGGCGCTGCGGAAGTCGGCGAGGCCTTTGAGCATCGCGGTGTCCTGCAATTCAAGTTTTTTGAGCTGATTGAAGATTCCGGTCTGGACGGTCCGGATTTTTTCGAGTTCGGCCAGCACGTCGGGGTTCTCCTTGAGCCGTTTTTCAAGGGCTTCGGCGTGGGCTTCGGCGGTTTTGAGCGATTCATCCTTCACTTCGAGGATCTTCTCGAGCTTGACCAGCCGCTCCTCCAGCGCCGAGGCGGCGGAGTGGACGACTTCGAGTTTCTGGACGGTCTCGCTCTTTTCGGTGCGGGCAATGGTCTCCGCCCGGCTCTGGAAGGAACGCAGCTGTTTCCACAGCGAGAGATTGGAAATGCCGAGCAGAAGCACCGCCGTCAGCAGAATGATATAGGTGATCAGCCGGAATGTCCGGCTGCGTTTGGGGTCGTCCTCGAGGATCAGGGCGTTTTTGCCGTTGAACACCTGTGAGCAGCTGATACAGGTGAATTCCTGATTGAGATGCTTCCGGTCGATATCATAGTGCTGCCAGCAATAAGGACACTCCAGTTTCATAACCCGCCCGCCTCCATATTGAGTTGTTGAAAAAAATCATGCATCAGTCCGGCCCGCTCCGCGGCAATCCTTTTGCCCGGCCCGGTCCGCATTGAATCCGGGAGTTTCGAGAGCTTGACCAGATATTCGCGGTAGGCGGTATCCTCCCGGCTGTACTCCGCAGCGGCCAGCGCCACCTCGGCCCGGTTGTGGAGCCGCGCCCCCTCGCGCCCGGCAAAAAGAAACGACCGGCCGATTCCGACCGCGCCCAGCGAATCAAGCTTGTCGGCATCGTAGACGATCTCCGCTTCCAGCGTCGCCGGTTCGGCGTTGTCGCGGTAGCGGTGGGTGCGGACCGCGGCGGCGACGTGCGCGACCGTGGCCTCGGGCAACCCGAAATCAGTCAGGAATATCGGCGCCAATTCGGCCCCGCGCTCGGCGTGGCACTTGCGCCGCCCCTTGCCGGCGATCTCTTCGGCGCGGGCGATATCATGCAGCAAAGCCGCCAGCCGGACCACCGGCAGCGAAGCCGCCGGCAATTCAGCCGCCAGCATTTCGGCGTTGCGCAACACCCGCAGCGTGTGATCGAAGTCATGGCAATTGGGGGCGTTCTCAAAGTGAATCCGCACCCGTTCCGCCAAAGCGGCAAATTTCTCGTGAAAAATCAAATCGTCCATTTGCTTTCTTTCCAGGCCAATCCATAGTAAATGTAGATGCATTTCATCACAATGCAATCTGGAATATAAGGAAAATTGCAATGAATTATCTTGCCGCCCCCGACCGTTATAACGATGCCGTCTATCGCCGCTGCGGCCGCAGCGGTCTGCGTTTGCCCGCCATCTCGCTGGGTTTGTGGCACAATTTCGGCAGCGTTGACGTTTACGAGAACGCCAAGCGGATGGCTGAAACCGCCTTTGACCACGGCATCACCCATTTTGACCTTGCCAACAATTACGGCCCGGAACCGGGTTCCGCCGAGCTGACCTTTGGCCGGATTCTGCGCGAATCGCTCGGCGCGTACCGCGATGAAATGATCATCTCCAGCAAGGCCGGCTACCTGATGTGGCCCGGCCCCTACGGTGAATGGGGATCGCGCAAGAATCTCATCGCCAGCTGCGATCAGAGCCTGAAGCGCATGGGGCTTGAATATGTCGATATCTTTTATCACCACCGCCCCGATCCGGACACCCCGGTCGAGGAGTCGATGCTGGCGCTCGATCAGCTCGTGCGCAGCGGCAAAGCGCTCTACGCCGGGATCTCCAATTACGGCACCGAAGCCACCGCCGCGGCGATCAAAGTGCTGCGCGCCAACAAAACGCCCTTTGTGATCCACCAGGTCCGCTACAGCATGTTCGACCGCACGCCGGAGACCAGCGGCCTGTTTAAACTTCTTCACAAAGAAGGCATCGGCGCGATCGTCTTTTCGCCGCTCGCCCAGGGGTTGCTGACCGACCGCTATCTCAAGGGCATCCCGGCCGGATCGCGGGCAACGCGCAATCACTTCCTCAAAAAGGAACGGATCACGCTGTCGCTGCGCGCCCAGCTCGGCAAGCTCAATGAAGTCGCCTCGGAGCGCGGCCAGACCCTGGCCGAAATGGCGCTGGCCTGGGTGCTGCGCCAGGAGGGCGTCACCTCGGCGCTGGTCGGCGCCAGCCGTCCGGAGCAGATCCTTGATTCGCTGGGCGCGGTCAAAAACCTCGAATTCAGCGACGCCGAACTGGCCCGGATCGAGGAAATCCTGAAAGGCTGACCGGATGCGGCGGGGCGTACGACTCGGGTTGCTGATCCTGCTGCTGGGCTGTGCCTTGCCGCTTGCCGCGCTTGACTGCGCGGTCTGCGGCAAGAGCATTCGCGGACGCTATCTCAAAGTCGACGGCAAGTCCTTTTGCTCGCAGGACTGTTACGAGAAGACGCTGCCGCACTGTTCGGTCTGCGGCAAGGTCTGCCGCGGCTCCTATCTCGGCTCGGGCAAAAACATCTATTGCTCGCAGGCCTGCTACGAAAGTACGCTCCCCGGTTGCTCCCTCTGCGACGCCAAACTCAAGGGCAAGTTTTTCATGCTCGAAACCCCCGACGGCCCCCGGCGTTACTGTCCCGGATGCGCCGCGTTGCCGCGCTGTTTCAGCTGCCGGCTGCCGGCGCGGGGCGGCGTGACGCTGGCCGACGGCCGGGTTTGCTGCGGCGAGTGCGGCAAAACCGCGCTGACCGATCCCGCCAAGATGGCCGCCCTCTTTGAACAGACCCGGGACAAGGTGAGCTCCGTTCTCGGCAGCCGGACGCCCTGCCGGCTCTATTTTTTGGTCGCCGACCGGCCGATGCTGGAGGCGAAAAACGGCGGCAAATCGCTCGCCGACGAGAAGCCGGGAACCGAAGAGCTCGGGCTTTATTCGTATGAAAAGAACTCGCAGCAGCTTTTTCGCGATGACCGGCTGGTCGGCGAGCGGGTGCTCGGCGAGCGGTGCTCGGTCTATATCCTCGACCACCTGCCGCGAGACCGTTTCATCGAGACCGCCGCCCACGAAATCGCCCACGACTGGATGAAGCACCATGCGCCGCAAGCCGAGCCGGAGATGCTGCGCGAAGGCTTCGCCGAATATATTGCCTCGCTGGTCAACCAAACCGAAGGCCGCCCGGAACTGAACCGCCGGATGAAACGCAATCCGGACCCGGTCTATGGCGGCGGCTACCGCGCCGTCCGCGATGCGGTCAAGGAACTCGGCTTGCCGGCGGTGCTGCGGAATTTGCAGACCAGGGGCGTTTTGCGCTGAGACGGTCCCCGGCTCCAAAAGCGCCGGCCGCGTCGCGACGGGGTGTTTTTTTTCACATTTTCCGATGAAAAGTTGTTGCATTTGCCACTACAGTATTTATATTATCCGTAAACGGAATTTTCATTCTCGAAAAAGTGGAGTTGAAATCATGAATAGAAGTCTGATCATGTCGGGTATGGTCGCCGCTCTCGGCTCGATGTTGCTGGTCGGCGGGTGCAAAACAGAAGTGATGGGTGAACGCGGTTACATCCCCGCCGAAAAATCGCCGGCCCCGATGGCCGCCGCCGCCGACGAAACCGCCGCTCCGGCCGCCGCCCCGACCGCCGCCGTGAACGAAGCCGTGACCGAGGATAAACCCCTGCCGTCACTCGACGAAGCCGTTCCGAAAAAAGCGGCCGCCGCTTCGTCCGCCAAAAAAGTTGTTGCCTCGACATCAGGTTCTTATGTGGTTAAATCCGGCGACACTATCGGCTCGATCGCCAAAGCGCACGGCATCGGTTACAAAACCTTGCTCTCCGCCAACGGCATGAGCGAAGACGACGCCCGCAAGCTCAAGGTCGGCCGCAAGCTGGTGATCCCGGCCAAGGGCGCGACCGCCTCGATGGCTTCGACCGCCGCCAAGGCCGGCAAGAGCACGGCCGCCAAGAGCACCGCCAAGCCGGTTGCCGGCGCCAAAACCGCAACTCCCGCGGCCGCCGACGGCGCCACCTATGTGGTCAAGTCCGGCGATTCGATTCCGAAAATTGCCAAACAGCTCGGCGTCAAGGCGACCGAATTGATGGCCGCCAATCATATGGATGAAGCTGCCACCCGCCGTTTGCAGATCGGCCAGAAACTGGTAATCCCGGGCAAGGCCGGCGCTGCCGCCGCGACGACCGCCGCCGCTCCGGTTCAGAATGACGCCGCTCTCGACGCCGCCGCCAGTGCGCTGGCCAAGGCCCCGTCCGCTCCGGCTGCCGTCGATACCGCCGCCCCGGCCGCCGCGACTTCCGCCGCCCCGGCCGCCGCTACTCCGGCCGCCGCGACTTCCGCCGCTCCGGCGGTCAAGGCTCCCGCCGAACAGGCGGTCACCGGCAGCTCGGTTCCGGTCGAAATCCTCGAAGACATCAAGCTCGATGATTTTGTCAAGAACCAAAAGATCACGATCGATATCTTCAAGAAAATGAATCCCGACGTGGTGACTACTGACGGCGTGCTGAAGACCAATACGGTGGTTTTCGTGCCCGGCGCCGAATAATCTCTCCTGTTGCGACTGTAACGCGGAATCCTATGGGTTCCGCGTTTTTTTTGTCGTGAACGCCTGCGTAGCCAAGTTTTATGTCAAATAAACCGTCGCTTCATCGATCCGCTCGAATGGCTCACTTTTTGTTCAAAAAATTTCATAAGTGCTAAGAATATTTGTTTTGTGCTATTGTCAATATGAATAGTATCCGTTATAATTACAACAGCGCATTGCAATTTTGAAAATTTGGAGGTCATCGATGAAAAAACATTTTACATTAATTGAATTGCTGGTGGTGATAGCGATTATCGCCATTCTCGCGTCGATGCTGTTGCCCGCCCTCAACAAAGCCCGCGCCCAGGCTCACAAGGCCAGTTGCACCAATTTGCTCAAGCAGATGGGAACCTATGAACTGATGTATGCCGGCGAAAACGACGATATGATGGTCGCCTGCATGTGGCTCGGAGATCCCCGGGTGCAATGGTATGCCAAGCTCAACGCCTACAACCCGGCGATGTTTTCGCGCAAAATCCCGGCGCTCACTTACGCCGTTCCGCTCTGTCCGGGCGGAGCCAATGAACAGGGCCTGGTCTTTGCCTACGCCGGTCCCCAGACGGTCAATTACGCCAATTCCTCGATGGGCGGCTATCTCCACAATCGCGCCGGCGGTTACAAATCCGGTTCGGGCACCTGGAATCTCCCGCTCAAACAAGGCTCGATTCGCAGAGCCAGCAACAAAATTGCGATCCAGGACGGCTATTATTATGAGCAGAACACCCTTGGCAGTACCACCTGGGACAACGATTACGGCAACGTCGCCTGGCTCCGCCACGGCGCCAATCGCCAGCCCAACACGCTGTTCTACGACGGCCACGTCGGCACGGTGGAGAAAGTTTCCTCCGGATCCACCATCGGCGGACTCAGCGTCAACGACTATTACATGAATCCGACCAAATAACCGCAAGATTTCATTACGGCGCTTCCGGCGCCGTTTTTTTTTGTAATTTTGTAATAAAATCATTTGACAAAGGGACTTTTTTTTACTATAATGTATACCGGTAACGTTATCTGGTATACTTAATGGAGGCGGCGATGTCGCAAAAAGTCGGCTACAATGAAATTTACGCGGTGCTCAGCACCGAACTTACCCAGCGGGCGCTGCTGCCGCCGGGAAGCATGCTGCCTTCCGAAAACGATCTGATGAATCGCTTCGGGGTCAGCCGGACCACCATCCGGCGGGCAATCGACCGGCTGGAGCAGGAAAAGCGGGTGGTTCGCCGCGCCGGGGTCGGCACCTTTGTCGCCGGCGACGATGTGCTGGAAATCCGCAAGATTTTTCACTTCGGCGCCGAACTCCGCCCCGGAGTGGATCCCTATTACGCGGCGCTGCTGCTCGATGCCCTGCGTCGCGCCTGTTCGCAGGTCAATGCCAATCTGATTATCCGCAACCGCGAAGAGCTGCTGCGTTCACAGGATCTCGACGGGATTTTCCTCTCCTACGCCGAGACCGACGAATTTCCGGCGCTGGCCAAAATTTCCGTTGAGGAGGTCCCGGTGGTGCTGATCAACCGGATTGCGCCGCAGCCGGAACTTGCCTATTACGCAGTCGATTACGAGGAGATGGTCCGGCAGACCACATCGCGGCTGCTGCGCAACGGGGCGCGTCAAATCGCCTTTGTCGGCGGCTCCGACAACCCAGCGCCTTATTCGCCCTACTGGCGCAAGCGCGGCTGGATGAAAGCCTTTGCCGACCACTCGCTGCGTTGTCCCGGGGAGCTTCACTTTGAGCATCTCGCCGTCTTTGACCGCTTCGACGACTTCTGCCGCTTTGTCGGCGAAAACAAGATCGAGGTGCTGCTGCTCGGGTACAGCGCGCTCTGCGTCTACTCGCTGGTGGCGATCGAGCGGGTCGGCAAAGTCCTTGGCCGCGACATCGACATTCTCTGCTTCGACGACCTCTCGGCGCCCGACAGCACCTTGCCCGGAGCCATCAATTTTGTCCGCATGCCGCTCGGCGAAATGGCAGCCAGGGCGGTCGCCGGGCTGGTCCGCCGGCTCCAGAAACAGGATCACACGGTGCCCAAGGAACTGTTCCGGTCGCAGTTGGTGGTTTCCGACTGCAAATACTTATATTAAAGGAATCCGAAATGCAAAGAAAATTCACCCTGATTGAACTCCTGGTGGTGATTGCGATCATCGCCATTCTCGCCTCAATGCTGCTGCCCGCGCTCAACCAGGCACGCGAAAAAGGAAAGTCGATCAAGTGTATCGGCAATTTGCGCCAGACCGGCGTCGCCGTCGTCCAGTACGCGGCCGACAAGGAAGATTATTTCTGCCCCGCAGCATACGGCGTCAAGTGGAGCAAGGTCTGGAGCTGGTACAATCTGCTCGCCCCCTATCTTGGCATGAACGATCTGCTCGATTATGGCGCGACCGCAAATACCGTCAAGTTTCCGAAAGTTTATGAGTGTCCGTCGGTCGCACCGGATCAATACGCCTCGCTCGGCTGGACCGCCGTCGGCAACCTGCGGGGCGGCTATGGCATGAATTACAGCAACGACGCCAATGCCGGACTGGTTGCCGGTTATTTTGACGCAACCGGCAAAACCGGCAAAATCACCCGCGCCAAACGCCCGTCAAGACTTCTGTACATTACCGACAGCTACTGGGCCATCGACAAAAACGGCATGGCTGCCGGTACGCCGGGGCTTATTTACGGAACCGCCAAGCTGCCAAGCCTCCATACCGGCGGCCGCAATATCCTCTATTCCGACGGCCATGCCTCGTGGTGGAAAGGATATTTGCCCACCTTCAGCTGGTCCGACCCGACAACGCGCGAACTTTATTTTCCCTACTGAAAAAGGAGCTTCCGACAAATGATCAGGAAATCCGCACTGTCAATCGGTTCCGCATTGCTCGCGCTCTCGGCCAGCGCCGCTCCGGACGCCACTTCGCTCGGGCTTGATGTGCCGCCGGTGCCGGGGCGCAACCTCGACTATCAGCCGCGACCGGGTGAAGTTTCGCTGACCAATCCCCCCGCCTTTCGCTGGATTCCGGCCAAAGGCGACGGCATCCGCTATCAGCTCCAGGTCGCCGCCGACCGGGAATTCAAAAATCCGGTCTATCAGGCCAAAGATATCGAATACCGGGTCGAAGTTCCGACCAAGCCGTTTCCGGCAGGCTCGTATTTCTGGCGCTACGGCGTCCAGACTCCGGCAGGGGTGGTGTGGAGCCGGACGCGCGATTTCACGATCACTGCCGAAGCCGGGATTTTCCCCTATCCTGAAGCGGACTACACCGATCGCATCTCCAAGGCCCGGCCGCGGCTCTTTGTCCGCGCCGAAGAGCTCCCGGCATTCCGCAAGCGCGCCGCCGACGGCGATTTGAAGGGGCTTGCCGACACGCTTCTCAAACGCGTTCAGGGCTTTGCCGGCGAAGAACTGGTTGCCGAGCCGCAGTTCCTTCCCGACGGTGACAGCCGCAACGCCACCTATGCGGTGATCTTCCGCGCCACCCGGCCGCCGATGGACAAGATGGAGCAGGCCGGTCTCGCCTATTTGCTCACCGGCAACCGCCAGGCCGGGGAGGAGGCGAAGCGCCGGGTGCTCCATTTCTTCGGCTGGAATCCCAAAGGTTCGACCGAACTCACCCACAACGACGAACCTGCGATGTGGCTGATGATGCGCGGCGTCCGCGCCTACGACTGGACTTACGACTTGTACACGCCGGAGGAACGGGCCAAAGTCGAAAAGGTGATGCTCGAACGCACCCGCCAGCTTTACGATTATTTGCTCAAGCGTCCGTTTGACAACAACCCCTTTGAAAGCCACGCCGGGCGGATGACCGGCTTCATGGGCGAAGCCGCAATCGAATTGATCCCGGAACACCCGGAGGCAAAGAAATACCTCGATTACGCGCTCCGCATCTATTACGGCGCCTACCCCTGCTGGGGCGGCCCCGAGGGCGGCTGGAACGAGGGCACCCATTACTGGGCCTCGTACATGGAGTTCATCACTCACTTCCTGGTCGCGGTCAAGCAGGCGACCGGGGTCAACCTCGCGGCCAAGCCGTTCTTCAAAAATACACCTTACTATCTCTACTACAGCACCCCGCCCTTCGGCAAGCGGCAGGTTTTCGGCGACGGCTATGCGGCGGCTACGCCGGGCTGGTACGGGAGCACGCTCTATGTCTACGCATTGCTCAACCGCGATCCGCGACTCAAGTTCTACGCCGAACAGGCCAAAAGCTCAATGACCGGCGGCGTCACCGCGATCGTCCAGGATCGCAACCTTGAATCAAAAGCGCCGACCGATTTACCCACCTCACGGCTCTTCGCCGACATCGGGCTGGTGGCGCTCCGCAACACCCTCAT
>JBFWIO010000005.1:0-23206 GCA_050255955.1 Victivallaceae bacterium | reverse complement strand
AGCTTGCCGTCGGGTTTGGCCCCGGCGTCGATCAGCGCCTGGCGGAGTTCGCCGCCGAGTTCACTCTTGCTGCGGTCCTGGATCCGGTAAACATGGATGCTCTGCCAGAAGAAAATTCCGGTGCCGACCATGATCAGCAGCATCACCAGCCAGACCGGACGCCGCCGGGTGCCGGTGAGCAAGGTAAGTGCGATCAGCAGCAGCGCCGCCGCCGCCAGCAGCGTTCGCGCGAGGTAAGGCGTGGCGTGGCGGAACTCGATCGAATTGGTGAGCGAGACGAAGCGCTCCATCAAATTTTCGGGCAGGAAGCAGAAAGCGATCAGCACGATCGCCATCGCCAGCACCGCGAAGCCGCCGCAGCGGCCGAAGAAGCGGAGCACTTTGCCGTAGCGCCGCACCGCGTTTTCGTAGTAGAGCCCGTTGAGAATCGCCAGCGGCCCGGCGAGATAGCACAGGTCCTGAGCCTCGGTTCCCGGCAGCAGCCAGAAGAGGAAGAAGCCGGAGATGAAAATGGTCCTGAGATACCGGCTGAAAATCGGGGTTTCGTCGATCGGCTGGAGCGCTACGCAAAAGGGCGCCCAGGCCAACAGCGTCCACGGCAGGAACCGGAACGCCAGATCGCGCGGGAACGTCAGCAGCTGTTCAAGATATCCGGCGAAGTTCCGGGTGCCGAAGTCCCAGTACAAAAAAGGCATGATCCGCGAAAACACCAGATAGGGAATCGCCCACAGCAGCACCATTCCGGCGAAGATCACGATTCCCGCAATCAGTCCCGGCTTGTCGAATTTGGACCACAGCGTGAGCGGCCGTCGCATGAAGATCAGCGGGAAGAAGAAAAACAGCAGCACGATGAAGCCGCCGGCGTAAAAGGTCAGCGCCAGCGCGGTCAAACTGGTCAGCCAGGCGGCGTTCCAGTTGGCCCGCCCGACCCCGAAATAGAACCACAAGAGTTGCGCGCCCAGCAAACCGAAAGCCACCGTGGTCACCGGCGAAGCGTCGAGCGTTTTGTCAAAGATGATGTTGACCGCGAAATAGGTCGCCGCCGCCGCCTGGGCCGCGACATGCGAACGCGAGTGCATGGTGGTGAGGTAAATCAGCACGCTCGCCAGCGCGGTCATCGCCACCGACACCAGCCGCATGGCGAATTCGACCGGCAGTCCGGTGAGCCCCAGCACCAGTTTCGACAAATATGGATAAAGCGGAAACGCATTCTGGATCGCGATGCCGTGCGCGGTCGAGAGCGGCAGCCGGTAGTCCATCTCCAGCGTCTGCGCCGCATAGAGCCCCTCCAGCCGGAAGAGCTCGCGCTCGCCCAGCCGCCAGGGCTGGTACAACAGGACAAAAGCGGCGAGCAGGATCAGCACCCCGGCGAGGGGCGCAATCACTTTTTCGCGCTGACAATGTTTCTCCATCAGAACCTCCATCTTATAATATACCGTACAAAACGGAGTTCTACAAGGGGTATATTTCCCATTTCGGCGGCGGATCGGCATTGGGGTCGTCGGTGACCAGCAGGATTTTCAGCGCCGCCCCGCGTCCGGCCAGACTCTGCACCCAGTTGCGCCGGGCGTCGTCGTCGTCGAGCAGGATCAGCACCGCCGCGTCGAGTTCGACGATCGCATTGGACAGCGCCGCCGGAACGTTCCGGAGCAAACAATCCCAGGACGGCTCGAGCGTACAGATCGCGTCGGCCACCGCGTTGTAGGCCGATGCCCCCGGTGGCACCCCCAACGGATAAATCCGGTCGCCCGCCGCGAAAAAGCGGATCGGACTCTCGCTCTTCTCCAGATGGGCGGCCACCGCGGTGCCGAGTTCGAGCGCTTTTTCCAGCCGGGCCGCGGGCCGTCCCAGCCGCCGCTCCCACAGCGACTGGGGGGCAAAAGTATCGATGTAGAGCCCCACCCGGCTCCGGCTTTCGGCGGCGAACTCCTTGATGACCAGACTTCCGCGCCGGGCGCTGCCGGGCCAGTCGATCCGACGGATGTCGTCGCCGGAGCGGTAGTCGCGGCAGCCGGCAAGTTCCGGCGAGTCGCCGAGGCGGAAACGGGGGATGGTGTTTTTGCCGACCCTGCCGCCGGGTTGCGGCAAAGTGAAGTTTTTGAGCGGGGCAAGCGCGGCGTGAATTTTGATCAGGGCATATTGTTTGCCGCGGCAGCTCCATTTGATCAGTCCGAGCGGAAAGGTGCTCTCGGCCAGCGGCCGGTAGAGCCGGATTTCACCGCGTTTCGAGGCCCGGCATTCGGCTTCGGCGATGATGCTTTGGCCGCCGCCGATGATCTCGCATCCGGCGGGTTTGACGGTCTCGATTTTGCCCGCGTAGGCGAAGTCGTCAAAAGTCAGATTGTAAGCCGGGCGTCGCCGGCGGTTGCGGACTTCAAACCGGACCCGGAAAATCGTTCCCGGCCTGACCCGGGCCGGCACCGAGCGCCGGATCTCAAGCTTGGGACGAAAAATCCAGCCGAGGGTGATTTCAAAAAAGCTGATGACGCAAAAGAAAAGCAGCAGCAGCCGGCTGATCGAATCGACCGCGATGGTCGCATAAAGCGAAGACAGCAGCACCACCGGGATCAACAGCCGGGCGGGCACCGTAAACAAGCGCCGCACCAGCCAGGTGAAGTAAACCGACAGCGCCACCGTCGGCGAACGGTAACGGCCCGGCTTCCGCCGCAGCGACGGCACGTCAAAGAGGTCGGGGCCGTCGAGGAACTCTTCATATAAATCATTGATCCGGTTCGGCTTCATCAACCCTCGGTTTTCCGGAACAGGCCGCTGGTCCACTCTTTTTCATCGCGGCGTTCGATTTCGCAGAAGCCGAGCGCGGTGTATTCGGCGGCGAGAGCGTCGAATTCGGTGCTGAGAATCCCCGCCAGGGCGAGGTATTTGCCGGGGCGTACCCACGAGGCGATGTTGAGCTTGTAGGCCCGCAGCAGATGGCCGAGGATATTGGCGCAGACGAGGTCGTAACCCTCCTGCCGTCCGCGGTAGACGGCGGCGTCGGCGACTTCGGGTTTGATCGACGTGATCGCGTTGAGGGCGAAATTCTCCGCCGCAATGCGCACCGCGTCGGGGTCGTAGTCAAAGGCGTCAACCGGGTCGTACCCGAGTTTGGCGGCGGCGATGGCGAGAATGCCCGAGCCGCAACCGGCGTCAAGCACGCCCCGGACGCCAAGGTCGCCGGCGAGGCGGTCGAGCACATATAAACAAAATGAAGTCGTGGCGTGCTGGCCGGTGCCGAAGCTCATGCCGGGGTCGATTTCGACCACCGCCTGGCCGGGCTTCGGGGTGTATTCAAGCCAGCTTGGCTTGATCACCAGTTTGTCCGAGATCGGGAGGATCGGGAAGTATTTTTTCCAGACTTCGGCCCAATCTTCCTTTTTGAGTTCGAAATATTCGGGTTCGGAGAGTTCGACGCCGTATTCGCGCCACTCCCGGACCAGCGTTTTCAATCGCTCGAAGTTGTCGCGCCCGGCTTCGGGGCCGGTGGCGTAGACGGTGTGGTAGACCGTCCGCTCTTCGCGGTTCTCCCACGAGCTGAATTCAAACTCAAGCGCATTGAAGAGCTCGGCGGCGGCTTCAAAGGAGCCGGATTCATCGCGCATTTTGCAGCAATACAAGAGGTCATTCATCGTATGGTTCTTTCTGGATTCTGCCCTGAGGGTACCTCTAAAAACTCGAAAACTTGGCGCAAAAACGTGTCTTGCGTTCGTATTTGCGACCTTGTGTGCATCTGTTTACTTCTGGTAGCCAGATGCTTACGAAATCGCAACTCCGAGCCGCAATTCACCGTTTTTTCACTCAAGCCAGTTTTTAGAGGTACCCTAATATAATACCGCGGTCAAAAAAATAAACCCCCGCCGGTTTTAATTTCGGGTAAATATGCTATATTATAAAAAAATCGTATCAATCACCTCATAACCCGATGGAAAAAGTTATGGCCCGGACCCACGAACAGATTATTGTCCTCGACTTCGGCTCGCAGTACAGCCAGCTGATCGCCCGCCGCATCCGCGAGTGTCACGTCTACAGCAAGATTCTCCCGTTCAACACCCCCGCCGAAGTGCTCCGCCAGGAAAATCCGCGCGGCATCATCCTCTCCGGCGGCCCCGCCAGCGTCTACGCGCCCGGCTCGCCCAAGTGCGACCCGGAAATCTTTTCGCTCGGGGTTCCGGTGCTCGGCATCTGCTACGGCTTGCAGCTGATCATCCAGACCCTCGGCGGCAAAGTGGTGCCCGGCTCCGCCCGCGAATACGGCAAGGCGATGCTCGAAATCAAAGAACCGCGCGGCCTCTTCGCCGGGCTCAAGGCCGAAATTCCGGTCTGGATGTCCCACGGCGACAAAGTCGCCCAGCTCCCGCCCGATACCGAAATCGAAACCCTCGGCGCGAGCGGCAACACCGAATACTGCGCGATCTCCTTTACCGGGCGCGACATCTACGGCATCCAGTTCCATCCCGAGGTGGTGCACACGCCGGACGGGCCCCGGATCATTCGCAACTTCTGCCTCGAAATCTGCAAATGCCGCGGCGACTGGACGATGGACTCTTTCATCGAACAGGCAGTCGGCGAAATCCGCGCCAGGGTCGGCGACAAAAAAGTGATACTCGGCCTCTCCGGCGGGGTTGACTCCTCGGTGGCGGCGGCGTTGATCCACAAGGCGATCGGCGACCAGCTCCACCCGATTTTCGTCAACAACGGGCTGTTGCGCAAAAATGAAGCCGAAAAAGTCCGCAAGCTCTTCGGCGACAACTTCAAAATGAACCTCCACTACATCGACGCCACCGACCGCTTCATGTGCGAGCTCGCCGGGGTTGACGATCCCGAGGCCAAGCGCAAGGTGATCGGCCACGAATTCGTCGCCGTCTTCAACCGCGCCGCGATGAATATTGCCGACGCCGAATTCCTCGCTCAGGGAACCACCTATCCCGACGTCATCGAGAGCGTTCCCGTCGATGGCAATCCGGCGGCGATGATCAAGAGCCATCACAACGTCGGCGGCCTGCCCAAAGACATGAAGTTCAAGCTCCTCGAACCCCTGGCGCGCCTCTTCAAAGACGAAGTCCGCGAAGTCGGCCGCCAGCTCGGCTTGCCCGAGGAAGTGGTGATGCGTCAACCGTTCCCGGGACCGGGACTCGGAGTGCGCCACCTCGGCGCGGTCTCGATGCGGACGCTCAATATTCTGCGCGACGCCGACGAAATCATCGTCGACGAGATCAAAAAGGCGGGTTATTACTACAAAACCTGGCAGACCTTTGCGGTTTTTCTGCCGGTGCGCACGGTCGGCGTGATGGGCGACTGCCGGACGTATGACTACGTGATCGCGCTGCGTTCGGTCGAGAGTTCGGACGGGATGACCGCCGACTGGGTCGAGCTGCCTTATGAGTTGCTCAAAAAGATCTCCAACCGGATTATCAACGAGGTTCGCGGCGTCAACCGGGTGGTCTACGACATTACCTCCAAGCCGCCGGGAACCATTGAGTGGGAGTAACATGCGGATCATCGCCGGAGCCGCGCGCGGAATCAATCTCGAAACCCCGAAAGGTCTTGCCGTGCGTCCGACCGCCGGGCGCTCGCGCAAGGCGCTTTTTGACAGCCTCGGCGATTTTGCCGGCTTGACCGTGATCGACCTCTGCGCCGGTTCCGGCGCGCTCGGCCTCGAAGCCGTCAGCCGGGGGGCCGCCGAAGCGGTGCTGATTGAACGCGACCGCCGCCACGCCGCTTTGATCGAGCAGAACGCCGCTGCGGTCGCCAAAGCCGGCGCCGCCGGCCGGGTGAGGGTGGTCAATGGCGATGTTCGCGACAGCCGGAGCTGGCGGGGGGTGCGTCCCGATCTGATTTTCGCCGATCCCCCCTATGCCGAGTCGGCCGTGTTTTTTTGCGATCTGATGGCCGATGAGCGGTTTCTCTCTGAAACGGCGGGGGCGCTTCTGGTTTGGGAAATTCCCGACGCGCCGGGTTCGCTCGGGCCGTTTCTTGAGCGTTCCAAACTGGTCGATCAGGTGGTGCGCAACTTCGGCGGCACCGAGTTCCTGATCGGCTTCATGCCGGAAAAAGGGGGGGCGAGATGATCCGGGTCAAGTCTGCGAATTGGGTCTGGCACTTCCTTGAACTTGAGGACTGGAACCTCCTTGGGCCGCGTCCGGATCGCTTTGACGACGGCACCCAACAGGTCAAAATCAACCCGGTGCGCGCGGTCTTTCATCGCGACGGCTTCTACTTCAAGCTCGAAATGCCGGAAGCGGGTAATCCCCTGACCTTCTGGCGGGCGGTGTTGTTCCCCCGCGCCCGGAGCGAATTTCACAGCGCGCTTGCGCTGAAGGCGGCCGGAGTGCCGGTGGTTGACGCAATCGCTTTCGGACAGTCGCTGACCTTTTCGATGCTGATTACCCGGGAATTTCCCGGCGCGCTCCCGGTCAACAGCTACTTTGAACGCGAATTCGGGCGCGGCGGCGGCGACCCCGAAGCGTTTCTCGCCGAATGGTGCGTTTTTATCCGCCGCATGCTCGACTCAGGTTTCATCCATCCTGATTTGCACAACGGCAATATTCTTTTTGCGCCCGGACGCGGCGAGTTCGCGCTGGTTGACGTCTACGGCGTCCGCCGGACCCGGTTCCGGAGCCGTGCCAGGCAGGTGATGGGGCGGATTCTCCGGGATGTGCGCGAATATCTCGACGACGCGGCGCTGGTCAGGCTGGCCACGCGCTGCGGATTCGACGCCGCTTACGCCGAAGAACTGCTGTGTTACGGCGCGCAATACGCCTGGCGCGAGTGGCCGAAGCGGCTCAAACAGTTCCGGGCCGATTATGCCAAGTTCGTCAGGGTCGAAGACGGCCTGCGGTTCCGCCTCGACCGCGCCCGGCAGCCGCTGGCAGACGCCGGGAAGCTTGGCGAATTTGAATGCATCGAAGCCGGTCCGGAGGTGCTCGAAGAGCTCTACGAACGCGATTTCGAGCTCGAACTCAACCATATTCCGCGCCGCCGGGTGGTCGCCTATGACCGTTCCGGGGGCAAATTGTATGTCGAGCCCATCGCCGCCGGCGGCTTCGAGCCGTATCTCGTGCGGCGGCTTGAGATCGCCGGTCTGCCGCCGGGGGGCTTCGAATTCGGAAGCGATTCATTCGGGAGAACGGTATGTTATCCAAAACTTATGCCGCCGCAGTAACCGGCATTGACGCCTGGAGCGTCGAAATCGAAGTCAGCGTCAGCGGTCGCGGCGGCGGCGCGATGGAGCCGCCGGTTTCGATCGTCGGGCTCCCCGACGCCGCGGTCAAGGAGAGCCGCGACCGGGTAAAGGCGGCGATGCTGAGTTCCGGCTTGAGCTTTCCGCGCGGCGCCACTGTAGTCAATCTCGCCCCCGCCGATATCCGCAAGGAGGGCGCGGCTTTTGATTTGGGTATGGCGATGGCGATCCTCGGGGCCAACGGCGCGGTGGACCGCGAGCGGCTGGGGCGCACCGCCTTTCTCGGCGAACTCGCGCTCAACGGCGAAATCCGGCCGGTCCGGGGGGCGCTCCCGAGCGCGGTCAAACTCGCCGCCGATCCCCGCATCGCGGTGATCGCGGTGCCGCGCGCCAATGCCGAGGAGGCGGCGCTTGCCGCCGGGCGTCAGATCGTCTACGGCGTCGATCATCTGCTCGATGCGGTGGCGCTGGTCAACGACAATCGCGGCACGCCCTGCGTCGCCACTTTGGCCGAATACACCGCCGCCGCCGCCGGAGTCCCCGATTTCGACGAAGTCAAGGGGCAGGTGCGGGCCAAGCGGGCGCTGGAAATCGCCGCCGCCGGAGGGCACAATTCGCTCCTGATCGGCCCGCCGGGGACCGGCAAATCGATGCTGGCCATGCGCCTTGCCGGGATCCTCCCCCCGATGACGCTTGAGGAGACGCTTGAAACCAGCCGTATTCACAGCGTGCTGGGAATGTTGTCCAATGGGCAACCGTTGCTCAACAGCCGTCCCTTTCGGAGTCCGCACCACACGGTTTCGGATATCGGGCTGATTGGCGGCGGGCGCGATCCGCGGCCGGGAGAGATCAGTCTGGCCCACAACGGCGTCCTCTTTATGGATGAATTTCCCGAATTTAAACGCAATGTCCTCGAAGTCCTGCGCCAGCCGCTCGAAAACGGGACGATCACGGTTTCGCGCGCGTCCGGCTCGGCGACATTCCCGGCCAGCTTCATGCTGGTGGCGGCGATGAATCCGTGCCCCTGCGGACGCGGCGAGGTCGATCTCGGCTGTACTTGCAAGTGGACCGAAAAGGAACGTTATCTGCGCCGCATTTCCGGCCCCTTGCTCGATCGCATCGACCTTCATGTCGAGCTGCGGCAGCTGACCTGCGATGAACTGTTGAAGGCCCCGGAGGGCGAAGCGAGCGAAAAAGTCCGGCAGCGGGTGATCGCCGCGCGCGAGCGCCAGAAAGCGCGTTTCGAGTCCGCCGGAGTGCATTGCAATGCCCGGCTCTCAGGCCGCGAACTCCAGCGCTTCTGCCGCCTCGGGCCGCAGAGCGAACTCATGCTGCGGCAGGCGATCACCCGGCTCAAGCTGAGTCCGCGCGCCTACGACCGGATTCTCAAGGTCGGTCGCACCATCGCCGACCTTGCGGGCAGCGAATCGCTACGGGATGAACATTTGTTTGAAGCCATCGGTTATCGCAAACTCGGAGACCAGTAAATGACCAGTCGTTCTTTCACCGTCCGCAACAAGGCCGGAATTCATTGCCGTCCGTCGGGAGTGATCCTGACTGCGATCAAGAATGAATTCCCCGGCCTTGTCTTTGAAATCGAAACGGCCGACGGCCAGGTGACCAGGCTTGACAGCATGCTGACCATCCTTTCGCTCGGACTTGGAGCGGGTGCGCGCGCCACGCTCCGGGTCAGCGGCGGCGATGAAGCCGCCGCCGCCGAACGCATCGCCGCCCTCTTTGAAACCGAATTCGATTTTCCCCCGCGTGCCTCATGAGGCAATTATCCAAAACATTCTGGATTCTCCTCGGCGCCGGAGTGTTGCTGCGGGCCGAGTACCTGCGGGAATTTGCGGCTTCGCCGCTTTTCGGCCTTGCCCTCGGACCGGATATCGCCGAATATTATCAGCGATCTCAGGAGATCCTCGCCGGCGCCTGGTTCAATCCGCTGCCGGAAATCCATGCGCCGCTTTACAGTTGGGTGCTTGCTTCGCTGCTGTGGCTTCACGCCTCGATCCCGTTGATCCGGGCGGCGCAACTCGCGCTCAATGTGGTTGCTTGGGTGTTCTTTTACCGTTTTTTGCGGCGGCGCGTGGAGCCGGATTCGAGCATTCCGGAGTGGACATTCGGCTGGGCGATGTTTTATACGCCGCTGATTTTTCACCAGGCCGAACTGGTTTCGGAATCGGTTCTGACGGTATTCATTCTCGGTCTGATCTGGTGCGTCAGCGTCGCCGAGGAAAAGCGTTCGTGGCGCTGCGGCGCGGCGGGCGGGGTCTTTGCCGCGCTGGCGATTCTGACTCATCCGGTGGTGCTTCTGCCGGTTGCCGCCGAAGCACTTTACCTCTTTTTCTTTGCCAAACTCCGCCGTCCGGCGCTGGTCTTCGCACTGACCGCGGCGGTGCTGATTGCGCCGTTCTCGATCTATCAGAGCATGCTGGCCGGGCGGCCGGTGCCGGTACAGGCCAACAGCGCGTTCAACTTGTACCTCGGCAACCACGAGGGGGCGGACGGGAGTTGCATGCTCCGTCCCGGCCGGGCCTGGACGACCTTTCACCGCGCCGCCGCCGCCGAAGCGGAATCGCGCGGTATTTCGGTAGACCGGTTGCATGCGGGCAAGGTGATTGACTTCTGGACCGGACACCCGTTTCAGGCGTTGGCGCTCTTCGGGCGCAAGGCTTTGATCACTTTTTCGCCATCCGAATTGCCGGCGGGAGCGGATACTCCGGCGATCGTCAACTTTACGCCGGTGCTTTCCATCAGCGGGGTGGCGCTTGCCGCCATTCTGATGGTGACCGCGCTGACCGGGATCGGGGTGATGGCGCGGCGGCGTGAATTCGGGCAGTGGCATCATTTTCTGATTTGGGGCGGCGCGATCTGGGCGATGCAGATACTCACGGTTTGCAGCGGCCGCTACCGGATTTCGCTCCTGCCGGTGCTCTTTGTGCTCTCCGCTTACGCGATTACCCGGTTTGTGCTGCGCGACGGCTTTGCGCTGGGGGGGGCGGCGATCGCGGTCGGCCTCGGCTGCCTATTGTCGCCGCGGGCGGAGCGCTTCACGCCGGAAACGCGTTCGCTCTATGCCGAGGCGCTTTACCGGCAGCGCCGCTATGCCGAGGCCGCCGCCCGGCTGGCGCTTTTCTGGCGCGATTCCAACGACCCCGCGCGCGACGGCAACATGCTCGGCCGGATCAGTTACGAAATCGGCAACCGGGGCGGCGCGGCGGCGGTTTACCACGTGGTAGCCGCCGCGGTGCCGGAGAGTGGCGAAGCGCTGATGAATCTGGGAACATTGGCCGCCGAAGAAGGCGACGCCGCCGGGGCCAAGCGTTACTACGAAGCTGCGCTGGCTCGCGACCCCGATTTGACCGACGCCGTCTACAATCTGGCTTTGCTGGCCGAAAGGGGAGGGGATGCCGCGACGGCGGAGAAACTTTATTTGCGAATTCTCAGCCGCAAACCGTCCCACCGCCCGTCGCTCAATGCGCTCGGGGTGCTGGCGTACAATCGCGGCGACGATGACGCTGCCGAACTATTTTTCGCCAACGCGCTGCTGCTCGACCCCGGCCACCCCGGTCTGCGCCGCAATCTGGAAGCAGTCCGGCATCGCAAGCTGGAGAAGTTGAAGTGAGGCCGCGATGAACCGGCTGACTTGAACGACATGGCCGAGTACCATCGTGTCCAGTCAGGCCGGCGCGCCTGACGCAAACGCGCACGGTGCAATCTTCCGGATGACCCGGTGCTTGATTGCTCACGTGCGGTTCTTCGTGCGGTAGGAAGCAAACTCCCCCGAAACACCCTCCCCGTTCCGGGCTGCCGGCTCAAAAGTTATGGCAGACCAGTCCGTCACGCAGTTTGGGCTCGAACCAGGTGGACTTCGGCGGCATGATTTCGCCGGCGTCGGCGATCGCCATCAGCTGATCGACGGTGGTGGGGAACATGGAGAAGGCGACCGCGAATTTCCCCGAGTTGACCAGTTTTTCGAGTTCTGCGGTGCCGCGGATGCCGCCGATGAAGTCGATTTCCCTGCTGGTGCGGGGGTCGGCGATGCCGAGCACGGGAGCGAGGATGTTGTCCTGGAGGACGCTGACGTCGAGCTGCTCGATCACGCCGAGTTTGCCGAGGTCGAAGCGCGGGGCGCAATTGTACCACTTGCCGGCGAGGAACATTTTGAATTCGCCCTGTTTGGCGGCTTTGCCGTCGGCGGCGGGAGTGACCTTGAATTTGTTGTCGAGCGTAGCGAGGAAGTCCTCCACGCTGTGTCCGTTGAGCGTGCGCACGGCGCGGTTGTAGGGCATGATCGCAAGCCTGGTGGCCGGGAACGCGACGGCGAGGAAGTAGTTGTAATCTTCTTCGCCGGTGTGTTTCGGATTTTTGGGCGCGCACTCGGCGGCGGTGCGGGCGGCGGCGGCGCTGCGGTGATGGCCGTCGGCGATGTAGAAGAACGGGAGCGCGGCAAAGGCGGCGGCGAGTTCGGCGCTGGCTTTTTCGCCGACCCGGTAGAGGGTGTGGCGGATGCCGTCGGCGGCGGTGAAGTTGAACAGCGGAGCCGACTTCATCGCCTCTTCGACCAGGCGATCGATCTTGCCGCAGTCGCGGTAGGTGAGAAAGGCGGGGCCGGTGTGGGAGCGCAGTTCCATCACGTGACGGGTGCGGTCGTCTTCCTTGTCCTGCCGGGTTTTTTCGTGCTTCTTGATCAGGCCCGACTTGTATTCGGCGGCGGAGGCGGCGCCGAGGACGCCGGTCTGGATGTGGTTGCCCATCTGAAGCTGATAGACGTACAAGTGTTTGCCGGCGTCAAGTTTGAGCGGGACTTCGGCGCAGAGTTTGGCAAAAGCGGCTTTGGCCTGAAGATAGACTTTTTCGTCATGGAGGTCGATGCCGGGTTCGAGGTCGATTTCCGGGCGTGAGACGTGGAGAAAGGAAAAGGGGTTGCCGGCGGCCAGTTCGGCGGCCTCGCGGCTGTTGACGACGTCATAGGGAACGGCGGCGACCAGCGCGGCGCGTTCGACGGAGGGGAGCAGACCATGAAAGGGGGTCAGTTTCGGCATACGATGCAATCCTTAGTTTGAATGTCCGGATGGAATCACGGTGTCTTCGAGACGGCTCAGGCGGCCGTGCGCATAGGCGAGGCGGGCGATCTGGCGATGGACGCACTCGCCGAAGTTCGGAATCTCGCAGTTGCCGTCCGGGCGGATGCCGCCGCAGGGGCCGTTGGCGAGGCGTTTCGGGCAGAGTTCGGGGCAGATGTATTCGGTTTGCGGCAAACGGCATTTGTCGCAGCCTTTGCAGCCGGCGAAAAGGGTTTTGAGCAACCGGCGGCTGTCGGGCTCCTGGCGGTCGGAATTGGCGAAGAGGAAGTTGCGCAGATTCCACGCCATGTTTTCGCCGGAGCCGACCTCGGGTTCGCCGATGTCGCTCATGCGCGGCGGCGTCTCCGGGTAGGAGCGGCGCAAGGTCCGGTCGAAAAGGTTGAAACTCGCGGTCATCGGCGCCATTTCGGCACGGGCGAGGTACGAATTGTATTCCGAAAGCCAGTGGTCAAAGGAGGTGAATTCCTCCAGCGCCGCCGCGATCCTCTCGGCGGCGATGTCGAGCCGGGCGCGGTTGTCCACGCCGGAGAGCTGGATGCCGCTGTAGCCGAGCAGCCGGCAGCCGGCGGCCTGGAGCTCAAGCCGCCGCCACTGGGCGGCTTCAAACTGGTTGAGCGAGAAGCGGAGCTCCTTGTCGAGGATCTTGCGGAAGTCCGGCGAAATATTGACGCCGGGGTGATGGCCGGCGAGGATCTTCTCCACCCGCTCCGGGGTCAGCACAATCAAGCGGGCGATGGTCGGAAAATAAAAGTTGCGCAAACTCAAATACCAGCGCAAAGTCTGGAGTTTGAGCATATCCCAGCCCGCCTGGGTGACGATGAATTCGGCCCCGGAGTTGATTTTGCGGATCATTTTGCCGTATTGGGCAAAGAGCGAATAGCTGCTGTATTGAAAAGGGTTGACGGTCGAGCCGGTCATCAGCAGCGGCGTTTTGGTTTTGAGCGACTGAAGTTCGGCGAGGGTGTCGATCGACTCAAGAAAGCGGTGTTTGCGGTTTTCACGGGCGGACTCGCCGCGGACGGCGTCGCCGCTGACCGCGACCAGGTTGCAGATGCCGGCCTCGCGGGCGAGGTGGGTCAGGGTTTTGAGTTCGTTGCGGTCGGTGTGGCGGCCGCTCAAATAGAGCACGTGGCGGTCGCGGTTGTCCGGCGACAGTGCGGCGACGTATTCGGCGGCGCGCCAGGAACGCTCGGAAATGTGGTAGCCGTCGGTCACCGCCAGCGCGGCGGGAATGCATTTGATCGCCAAAACCGCCGATTCAAGTTCGGCCAACCGTCCGGAGGCGGCGGCGGGATCGGTGTCTTTGCCGGGCGAACTGTTCTCGACCAGCAGTACGAATTCGCCGCTGTTGAGCCGTTCGCGGAAACGGTTTTGAGTCGGCGCCGCATCGAGGTTCATCTGGAGTTGGAGTTCATTCACGATCGGTTTCTCCGGCGGGCGTGATGTCGTTTTCTTCGGCTTCGCGCAGTTCTTCGAGCGTCCGCTTGCGGCCCGGATCGATGATGAAAAAGAGGCCGCCGAAAAGATTGAACGCAATCACCAGCGCAGTATACAGCAATTGCGCGGTCTTTGCTTCGCCGACCGCCATGCCGCCGGCCACCAGCAGCGTCACCGTGGCGACGTCGCGGCCGCCGACCCCGGACGGGAAGATCGGCAGCAGGCCCACGATGTTGCCGATGGTCACCGAGGCGATGATGGTAATGGCGCTCGCGCTGTCGATCGACAGCCCGGCGGCGAGACAGCCGAAGACTGCCACCGTCATCAGGTGGACAAAGGGAATGCTCCAGAATGCCGCCCAGAAAGGCACCTGCCACTTTTGGCGGTAGAGGTCGGCGGCGTCGGTCATGCGCGTTACCATGCCGTGCGAGAGACGGTCGGCGAAGTTCATCAACGGGTCCATCAGCGGCAACTTGCGGAACTGGCGGTGAAAGAAAATCGCGCCGGACGCGGCAAGGCCGGAGAGACACAGCCCGAAGAGACCGCAGATGCCGAGCACTTTGACCTCCGGCGTCAGCGGAATGCCGGGAATGCTGATTTTCATCAGCACCGGAATCACCGGGATGGTTACCGCGATTGCGGTAATGAAGAGGGCGATCATGCCGACGATCCGGTCCATCAGGATGGTGAAGGCTCCCTCGACCTTGGTCCCTTTGCGGGTGCGGGAGCTCAGCACGCCGATTTTGACCAGGTCGCCGCCGATCGCGCCGCCGGGAACCACCAAAGAGAAGAAATAGGCCTGCATGGTCAGCGAGAGCGCCTCGGCAAAGCCGATCTCGATATGGAGCACCCGGGTCAGGCGGTACCAGCGGTAGGCGCAGATTACCATGTGCGAAAAGTAGAGCAGCGCAGCCGGAATCAGCCAGCGGTAGTCAAAGGTCTGGAAGCCGCGGATCACTTCATCGTAATTGCGGCCGACAAGCAGCGCGACGATTCCGGCGGCGATACCGAGTTTGAGCAGCAGAAAAAAAGTTTTCTTCGCTTTTTCCCGGAGAGCTGAGGCGCTTTTCGAACTTTTCATGATTGACTTTGGATGTTTTGATGGTTTATTATATAAAATAGCATTGATCTTCGATTTCGGCAATCGGCGGGATTGAAAATGTGCGGTAAAAAATGAATTTTGTGGGGAGTGCGAAAATGAGTTTTCTCAAGGAGCTGTATCTGAGTCCCGAATGCGCGGGCTTGCACCGGCTGGCGACCAGGTCGACGCTGTACCCGTTTTCCGACGGCGAAACGGCCAAAATGGTCAAAAAAAGCAGTTCGCCTTTCGTCCTCGACCTCAACGGCAGCTGGGCTTTCCGCTACACCGAGTCGCCCGCCGGGCTCGACTGCTCGATCGCCGCGCCGGAACTTGACGACTGCGGCTGGGACCGCGCCGAAGTTCCCCACTGCTGGGTCATGCACGGCTATGACAAGGTTCACTACACCAATGTCTTCATGCCATTCGCCGAACTCCCGCCGAACGTTCCCGAAGTCAATCCGACCGGGATCTACCGCCGCAAATTCACCGTCCCGGCGGCATGGCGGGGCCGACGTCAGATTCTCCACTTCGACGGCGCCGACAGCTGCTTCTTCGTCTGGGTTGACGGCAAATTCGTCGGGATGAGCAAGGATTCGCGCGGGGTGACTGAATTCGACCTGACCTCACTGGTCGAAGCGGGCAAAGACTATTCACTCACCGTGGTGGTGGTCAAATGGTCCGACGGCACCTTTCTCGAAGACCAGGATCAATGGTACATGCCGGGGCTGACCCGGGCCGTCTATTTGTATTCCACCGCGACCGATTACATCAACGACGTTTTCGCCAAAACCACGCTGGCGGACGACTACCGCACCGGGATTCTTGAGCTTGAACTCCATGCCGGTTTCGCTTCGCGCGGCGAACCGTCGTATCAGGAGCACGGCGGCTTCCACGAACAGCCGCTCGGCGACTGGCATTTCCGGCTTCAGCTTTTTGACCCCGCCGGCGCACCGGTCTGGGCGGAGCCGCGCAAGGTCGGCGTGGCTCCCGGCTATATGCACTACAATGCCCCGGTTGACCGCCGGCGATTGCTCGGCAAAGACCGGATCGAACTACCCTCCGCCGCGCTCTGGAGCGCCGAAACCCCGAACCTCTACACACTTTGCGTCGAACTCGTCAACGGCGAAGGAATGCTGACCGAAGCCACCGGCCTCAAAATCGGCTTCCGCCGGGTCGAACTCAAACAGGGCGAACTCCGGATCAACAACCAGCCGATCCTGATCTGCGGCGCCAACCGCCACGACCACCACGATACATTGGGCAAAGCAGTGCCGCTTGAAACCATCCGCCGCGACATTGAGCTGATGAAGCGCTTCAACTTCAACGCGGTGCGCACTTCGCACTACCCCAATGTCCCCGAGTTCTACGACCTCTGCGACGAATACGGGCTCTATGTGATCGACGAGACCAACCTCGAAACCCACGCCTTTTACAACGACCTCTGCAACGACCCGCGCTGGGCGCTCGGTTTTCTCGACCGCGCGGTGCGCCTTTTTGAGCGCGACAAAAACCACCCCTCGATCTATGCCTGGAGCCTCGGCAACGAATCCGGCCGCGGCGCCAACCACGCCGCGATGGCAGGCTATTTGCGCTACCGTGACAATTCGCGGCTGATCCATTACGAGGGGGCGTCGTCGCCGGAGTTCCACGGCGGGGTCGATATGAAGCTTCGGGAGCTCACCGACTTCATCTGCCCGATGTACCCCGCGATCGAGAAAATCGTCGCATGGGCGGAGCGGCGCGGCGACGTGCGGCCGCTTATTATGTGCGAATTTTCGCACGCGATGGGCAACAGCAACGGGAGTTTAAAGGACTATTTCGCCGCCTTCCATAAATACCACAATCTCCAGGGCGGCTTCATCTGGGAATGGATCGATCACGGCGTGGCCAGAACCGATCCGGCCACCGGCCGGAAATACTGGTGCTACGGCGGTGACTTCGGCGACGTGCCCAACGACGCCAATTTCTGTACGGACGGGATCGTCTGGCCGGACCGCACCGTCCACCCTGCGATTCATGAATTCCAGTATCTGGCCCAGCATGCCGAATTTACGCTGATCGATCCGGCGGCGGGCCGGGTGAAGATTTTCAACCGGCTCTACTTCGCCGACCTTGCGCGTGACTACAAGCTCGGCTGGGCGCTCGAAGTCGATGGCGTCGCGGTGGAAACAGGGGAAATCGCGCTTCCCGCGATCGCCCCGCGCCACGCCGCCGAGGTGGTGATTCCGGTCGAGCGCAAGCCGACTCCGGAAGGGGCGGAAATCCGGCTGAGGCTTACCCTCCTCTACCGTTGCGATATGCTTTTTGCCAAGGCGAACGAGGTTGCCGGCTGGGAAACGTTTGAACTTCCGGCGCTCGACACCTACTGCGTCGGCGGCTGTCCCGCCGGCGAGGTGGAGATCGAGCATAGTCCGGTCGAAGTCCTTTTCCGCTCCGGCGATGTCGAAGCCCGGGTCGGCGCGTCGGGACTGATCAGCTACAAACGCGGCGGCCGCGAAGTCCTTGAACAGGGCCCGCGCTTTGACCTCTGGCGCGCCGCCACCGACAACGACGGGATCAAAATCCTGATCAAAGACCGCCGACACATGGCGCTCTACGGCTGGCTGGAGAAGGGTTACGATCACATCCGCCGCCGCACCGACCAGTTCAATTTCGACGAAAAGACCGGGATTGCGACGCTTCACCAGATGGTTGAGTCAAAGCTGGAGACCGAGCTTGAATTCACCCAGAGTTTCCGGATGCTGCCGGGGGGTGAGCTGGTGATTGAACACACCGTACTGGTGCCGCCGGACTGGACCGATCTGCCGCGACTCGGCTTGACGCTGACGCTGCCGAAGGAGCTCGGACGGATCGAATATTTCGGCAAGGGCCCCTTTGAGAATTACATTGACCGCGACGCGGGAGCGACTGTCGGGCGCTACCGGACCACGCCGGAGGAGATGTACACGCCGTACATCATGCCCCAGACTTGCGGCAACCGGACGGGGGTGCGTGAAGCGGAACTGCTTGACGAAACCGGTTTCGGGCTCCGGGTCGAAGCGCCCGGGCTGATTGAATTTGGCGCGATGCGTTACAGCGAGGAGCAGCTTTTTGCCGCGTACCACACCAATGAGCTGAAGGATTCGGGCGCGATCCACGTCCGGCTGGACTTGCGCCAGCGCGGGGTGGGCACCGCGACCTGCGGCCCGGACACCTTGCCGGAATACCGGATCAACCCCGGCCGCTACCGCTTCGCAATCAAACTCGGGATCAAGGCGTAAGCCGGATTTTGCCCAAAAAGAGACCGGCCGGAAAGATCCGGCCGGTTTCTTTATTGAAAAGGGGTGCCGCTCAATCTTTCGGCAGCGAGGCCATGTATTCGTGCATCGATTCGGCGACGAGTTTGGAGTCGCGGACGGCTTCGACCACGGTTTTTGCCCCCAGCACCACGTCGCCGGAGGCGAAGACGCCGTCGCGCGAGGTGTGGCCGTAGTGATTGGCGACGATCAACCCGCGGTTGTTGACGTGGATGCCGGTGGTGGTCGAGACGATCTTGTCTTTTGGCCCCTGGCTGATCGCGATGATCACCGAGTCGGCGGGGTACAGTTTTTCGGTGCCGGGAACCGGTGCCGTTTCGCCTGCGGGATTGCGATTGGTGTCGATGAAGACCACTCCGTCGTCGCGGATCTCGACCGGCATCTTGCTGTATTCAAATTCAACCCCGTCGGCCTTGGCGTAGTCGATTTCTCGCGGCGACGCGGAGGCCGTGCCGGAACGGACGAAAACCGTCACCTGGCGCGCCGATTTGCGCAGCACCGTCCGGGCCACGTCCATCGCCGAGTTGCCCGCCCCGATCACGATCACTTTGTTGCCCAGCCGGCAGGCGTCGGGATTGCACAGATAATCGATCGCAAAGTGCACGTTCCCGAGCGTTTCCCCCTTGATCCCGAGCGTTTTCGGCCGCCACACCCCGGTGCCGATGAAAATCGCGCGGTAGCCGTCGCGAAAGAGATCGTCAATTCCGATCGCGCCGCCGATAGTGGTATTCGGGCGGATTCGGATGCCGAGCTTGAGGAGTTCCTCTTTGTACTTGTCGAGAATCGCCTTCGGCAGCCGGAATTCGGGTATGCCGTAGCGCAACACCCCGCCGATGCGGTCGCGAGATTCAAAAATGGTGATGTCGTAACCCTTCTCCGCCAACAGGATCGCGATGGTGATCCCGGCCGGGCCGGAACCGATCACCGCCGCTTTCATGCCGTTACGCGGAGCGCACTGGAGCTTGAGCTTGTCAAAATGGGTGTCGGAGATGTATTGCTCAATGCTGCTGACGTGAACCGGAGTCCCCTTTTTGCCGAGGACGCAGTGCCCTTCGCACTGGTTTTCGTGGTCGCAGATCAGCGAACAGATCAGTGACAGGGGGTTGTTTTCAAACAGCATTTCACCCGCCTCGGCGATCCTTCCCCCGAGGAACGCCTTGATCACTTGCGGAATCGGGGTCCGGATCGGGCAACCCTCGATACAGGCCGGTTTGGCGCAGTTGAGACAGCGGCGGGCTTCGTTTACGACGTGAAGGGCCATATAACGTTACTCTTTTTTCTCCCTGACGGTCGCAAATTCGGCCGAAGCATGTTCGAGATCGAGCTGCGAGAGCTTGAGCAGAACTTCTTCGCCGCAATGCAACCGCGCACCGCCGGTGTTTTCGAATGGAATGAATCCGTACATGCCAAGCTCGGGAATATCGGCCATGAAGCCGTTGGCGGTGTGCTTGGCGATGACGGCGCGGTAACTGCCGGTTTTGCCCGCTTCGAGCTGTTCAGCGAGATAACGCAGCTTGAGCCGCTCGTTGGCGGCGTAATAGGCGTTGTCGTTGTTCTCTTCCTTCTGCGAACATTCGGCGGCGACCACCGCCAGCGATGAGGCTGGCTTGGTGCGCTGTTTGCAGTCGTAACTCCAGAGCTGCTGGTGGACGATCAAGTCCGGATAGCGCCGGATCGGGCTGGTGAAGTGGCAGTAATGTTCCTTGCCGAGCCCGAAGTGGAGTTCGCTTTTTTCAAAATAATACGCGCGCGGGAGCGAACGCAAAAAGAGACTCAGGATGATCGGCTTGCGCGGGTCGTCCGGCAGCGAGTCGATGAATTTGCGGCAGTTGCGGCGGTCGGTAAGGTCGCCGGGGACGATGCCGAATTCCTCCTGCATGGTGGCGTAGAATTCATCGAGCTTGTCGGGGTCGGGGGCGGGGTGGACGCGGTAGAGCCCGGCCACTCCGATTTTCGGCAGTTCTTCGCCGACCGCGGAGTTGGCGGCGAGCATGCACTCTTCGACCAGAAATTCGGATTCGCGCTGGATTTTGCGGCCGAGGCCGTTGATCTTGTCGGCGTTTTCGTCGCAGAGGATGCGGATTTCCGGCATCGCGAGGTCGAGGAAGTTCTCGCTTCGTTCGCGGTTGCGGCGAAGAAGGGTTGCGACTTCGTTCATTTCGCGGAGATATTTTTTGAGCGCGTCGGACCAGTCGGCGGGCGGCTCCTTGCCGTCGAGATAGTGCTGGACCTCCTCGTAATTGAGGCGGTGGTCGATCCGGATCAAGGTGTGGCAGCGTCTGGACTCGACGATTCTTCCGGTGGCGCGCTCGATCTGGAAGATCACCGAATGCGCCGGACAGTCGTCGCCGACATGAAGACTGATCCGGGCGGTCAGGCTCTTGGGAAGCATCGGCAGCGTGCGGCCGGGTAAATAAGCGGTAAAGGAACGCCGGTAGGCTTCCACGTCGAATTTGCTTTTGGGTGCGATCACCGCGGCGACGTCGGCGATGTGGACGCCGACTTCGAGCAAAGTATCGTCTTTGCCGGGGGCAAGTGAGACGGCGTCGTCGAAGTCCTTGGCATCGATCGGGTCGATGGTGGTGGTGAGGCGGTCGCGCATATCGACGCGCTCGATTTCACGCGGCACGATGGCGAGCGCCTCGGCGTCGTCGGCGGCGGTATAGGGGGGCGCGAGGTCGTATTCGGCGACTACGGCGTCAAGGTCGGTTTTGATGGAACCGGCTTTGCCGAGGGCTTCGACCATGGTGCCGCGGTACTCCTGGCCGGGCTCGGTGCTGCGGAGGAGTTTGAGCTTGACCCAGTCGCCGCGTTTGGCGCCGTGGAGGCTGCCGGCGACTTCGATTTCGTCGGGGAGGCGCTTGTTGAGGGGGCGGACTTTGTGTCCGGCGATGAGTTCGCCGACCACGTGGGAACGCGCTTCCTCGACGATCTCAACCACCCGTCCGGCGGGGCCGTGATCGGGGTTGTCAACGCCGGGACGGGGCGGGAGCTGCTGGACCCGGACGACGTCGCCGTCAAAAGCGCCGTTGATGAATTGAGGCGGGATGAAGATATCCTGAAGCGGTTCGCCTTTGTCGTTTTCATCGGCATTGGGCGTGACGAAGCCGAATCCGGCGCGGGTGATCACGATTTTGCCGGTGAACGAGGGCGTGCGTTCTTCTCGCTCCTGGCGCCGCCGATCCTTGCGTTCGGAGAGCCGCCGGAGCCGTTTCTTCTTTAATTTGTCCATAATCTCATTTCCTGAGCTATTGTTGCAATTATTGTCCGGACCCGATCAGCCGTTTGGTATTGATTTCAAAAATATTCCGGAGCCGTAACAAGATACGTGCAACTGCCGCATTTTGCAAGCCCTTTTCGGCCCCGGCGGCGGAAAACACCCGGCAATCCGACAAAATCTCCGCTTCCGGATCGTTCCGAAATTCCTTTTACAACCGACTTGAGCCGTTAATAAAATGCCTTTCGTCCGCCCGCAAGGTCTGTTTTTCCGCCTGCCCGGGAGCGATATCGGGCCATACCGCTCCGGGTATGCCCCTCAATCTACCCGGCCATGCGGAGAAACATCCGCTTCCGGATCGTTCCGAAATTCCTTTTACAAACGACTTTATACAAAAATGAGGAATTTTTGACATAATTATTTGCCTTTTGTACGTAAATGTTATATAATTATTTAAGGAGATTTTGACCGTGTCAGGGTTTGAGCTCAAAAACAAACCGCGGCTTGATCGCGAATAAGGATTGACGTGCAGACAAGGGGAGGTTTTCGGTATGAAGAAAAATCACTTCACTTTAATTGAATTGCTGGTCGTCATCGCAATTATCGCCATCCTTGCCGCCATGCTGTTGCCGGCGCTCAATCAGGCGCGCGAAAAAGCCAGGGCCATCAGTTGCGTCAACAACCTCAAACAATGGAATCTCGGCATCCAGAACTATTATCTGAGTTTCGCCGATTACTGCATGCCCTACGGCGGTATGAATTCCAAAGACGGCAGCGGCGGAACTGACAAATACAATTGGAACCAGCCCGGCTCATGGCTCGTCAGCCAGATCGACCCGGATGTTACCGCCGTCTGGACGGCGAAGCGCGACCGCTGGACTTTGGGCCCCGGCATGAGCGTCTGTCCCGCGGTTCGCCGCGAAGACAAGCTTCAAGGCACCTGGGGCGGCAACAGCCCGCTCGGCTACAACAGCTATGCCGCGAGCTACGGCCCCGCCTGGAGCCAGAAGCCCAGCAACAACGAATTCATCAATCAGTACAATGCCGGCCGGGTGCGCAAGATCACTTCGCTTCGCAACCCCAGCCGGATTATTCTGGTGGCCGATTCGATTCAGGGCGGATTCGATCCGACCGATGAGAACGGACAGCTCAACCCGGACAAAGCGCCGGTTTCGCTGGCCGCCACCGACACCACCGCCGTCTGCCGGATCGGCTATCGTCATCTCGGACGGGCGAATATCCTGCTGCTGGCCGGCAATGTTGCGAATTCCACCCGGATTTACCGTTGTGCTGATATCACCAAACGCGACGGTCTTGAATCAAAATTCTGAGTTTCGTCTTTTTGCAACCGCTAAAAGTCCCAAAATGAGGAGATGAGAATGCGACAAAAGAGATTTACGTTGATTGAGCTTCTGGTGGTGATCGCGATTATTGCGATTCTTGCCGGAATGCTGCTGCCGGCGCTGAACCGTGCGCGTGACAAAGCGCGCCAGGCCAGCTGTCTCAACAACCTCAAACAACAGTTTATGGGAGTGCAGAACTACTATGAGGCTTTTGCCGATATGCTGATGCCCTACGAAGGGATGAAGGCGCCCGATACCAATGAAGTGCGCGCCTACAACGAGCCCGGCAGCTGGTGGGTCAACTCCCTGGTGCCGGCGATCAATTCGGCCACCCGTTGGGGCAAGGAGGCGAACCGTTGGCGCTTCGGACCCTCGATGAGCATCTGTCCGGCCTGCCGTCCGGTCGAGGACAAGGTCGCAAACAATGAAGGCGGCGGCGGTTGGGATCAGCTGATGTACCGTTGCTACGGCATCAGTTACGGAGCCACCTGGTCGCAGCTCGCCTCCAATTATCCGGGGTCTTTGAGCGGCGGGCGGGTTCGCAAGGTCAAAGTGATCCGCAGCC
>JBFWIO010000004.1:0-23286 GCA_050255955.1 Victivallaceae bacterium | reverse complement strand
AACCTATTTGGGTAGCATTTTCCAATTGGCTCGCCAATTGAAAAATGCGGGGGGTGGGAAATTGGAGGGGGCGAATGGTCAATCGGGTGCTTTGCCGTCGAGAATTTTCCGGGTTTGGCTGGTCATCAGGAAGTAGGGGTGTTCGGCGCCAAGGAGCTGGACGCCGGGGATGGCGATGAGCACGGCGCGATAGAATTTGTGACGCCCGGGGTAGTTCTGCTCAAGTAGGGCAAGGGGATAGCGCCCGGCGGCAAGCCGGGTCAGCAGCGCGCCGAGCACCCGGTGATCGACCGCCAAGAGCAGAAAGGCGGCAAGCAGATTTTTAAGCGCGGAACTGACCAGCCAGGCGGGAAGCTTGCAAAACTCCCATAGCGGATTTGACGGATCCTCTTGTACGGTCGCGGTTTCCGAATCCATCTTTTCCCGGCCGGAAAGCAGTGCCGCCAAACTCAGGAGGAAAATGCCGGTGGTTATTGCCAGCGCCAGGCGCCGGTGAATCGGCCCGTCAATTTCGTAGATTCTACCGTGACGCGGCGACGGCATCACCATCATGTAAGTGACCACCAGCAAGCCCAACCAGAGCGGCACCGCGCCGGCGAGAAAAAGAAGCGACAACCCCAGCCGCCGACAGGCCCAGCCGAGGGTCAGTCGCCGCAATGATTTTTGATGGCTCGCGCTCGTCACTTCCTCTCCCGTATTTGCTCTCAATCGGTGACTTTTTTCTCAATCCGGTTCGGCAGGGCGTTGTCGAAGACGACTTTGCCGTCCGGGGCGGTTTGGATGATGCGGCAGCCGACTTCGCCGGTGCGGTTGAATTCGAGCTCCCAGCGCGTGCCTCCGCGGTCGGTCAGGCGGACGCCGTCGGCGCGTTCGGTGCGGAAGAGTTCCGCTTCGAGCGCCTGCGCCCGGTCCGGCAAGGTTGCTTCGAGCACGGAAAGGAAACGGCTTGCCGTTTTGGCTTCGGGGTCGCTCACTTCGAGCCGCCATTTGCCGGTGACTTTGAACTGTTTGTCCCAGTCCGGGGTTTCGGGATCGACCACCGGCCAGTTGCGGCCGGAGGCGAAAAACTCTTTGCCGGGGCCGCCGACAAGCTCGTAACGCGGCGACTCCGGCAACACCGTCCGGACAAAAAGCCGCCCGCCGTTGTCCGCCCGCCACAAGTTCGCCCCGAGCTTGACCGGCTCGTTCTGGAAGTGGAACAGAATTTCCTTTTGCTGCTCCGGCTTGACCGACTCCACCCGGTCGTAGATCACGAAACAGTCGGGCCGGAGATAGACGAACTGGCGGACCACTTCGCGGCTCTTGACCTCGCTGTAGCTTTTGGTCGCATCGGCCGCGATGTAGACGAAGTCGGGCGTGCTCTGCAAGGCCAGGGTTTTGGCGTCAAGCACCGAATTCTGGCCGCCGTGGTTGAAGTAGGTCTTGCCGTCCGGCTTGTAACTCCAGGCCAGCCAGAACGGCGGCATCGCTTCCTCCGGCTGGTGGATCAGAATGGTGTTGTGCGCCACGCTCTGCGCGGCAAAGTTGTTGTGGTGCGCGGTCTCGCAGCGGCTGCCGCCGTCAAGGGCGAGGAAGTCGCGTTTGTAGATCACGAAGCTCAATTCGTCGTAGTGCTGGTGCACCCGCTGGCTCGAACCGCCGCGAAACGCGGCAAAGGTGTCGTCCGGCCCGGTTCCCGAACGCATCAGGAGCAGACCGAAGCTGGGGACAAAGAAATAACGCCCGGAATCCACCTTGGCCGGATCGGAGACGGCGATTTTCGCGGGGTCAAAGCCGGTGCAGAGAAAAGGAATGAAGTCATAGTGGCCGGAAAACTTGCGCTGTGCATCGGGCAACCGGGCGAGCTGGGCGTAGGCGATCGCGGCTTTGGCCGGAAAAGGCTTGGCGTAGAAGTGGATCGCCTCGGCGAGGTGGGTGTACATCATGCCGGTGGTGATGAGATTGTCGTAATGCAGCGCGTCGCCGATCCCGAAGCTCTGGAACCAGGGCTTGTCCGGCAGAATTTTGATCGCCGACCAGTTGAACCAGTTGGCGTAGTCGGCCATCTGCGGCCAGCGCGGCGCGATGTCCTCGCCGTAGGCCGATTGCCAGGAAAAGAAAAAGAGGCAGGTCGCATTGGGGTAGGCGCTGAAGCTGTAGTTATTGGTCAGCGCCACCAGCAGTCCCGAGCCTGCCGAAACCGCTTCGCGGTGGTTGAGCATCTTGAAGAAAAGCTCCGCGCCGCGCTTGAGGAAGTCCGCCGCCCGCGCGTCGTCGATGCCGTCGCCGTAAGCCGCCACCCCGGCGAACCACAAAAGTGAACTCGTCCCGTAGTTGCCGGTGTCGTAGCCGCCGGTGGTGCGGCGGAATTTGTATTCGCCCTCGGGCTGTGCCTTGGCAACGTAGTCGAGCAGCGGCAGCAACAGTTCGCGGCGTTCGTCCGGCGTCAGGTCGTTGTAAATCCAGTCGTAGGCGGCAAAGGCGTTGGTCTCGACATGCGCCTCCCAGGCGGTCCAGCGTTTGGCGGTCTCGGCGCACCAGATCACCACTTTGCCGGCCAATCTGAGGTAATTTTTGGCTTTTTCGAGGTCGCGCTTGTCGCCGTCGATGAGATAGAGCAATGCCGCCGCCGCGGCCTGGTCACCGCCGTTGTAGCGGAACATCTGGGAGCCGAAACGCGATGCCTTGTCGGCTTGAATAGTGCCGTCGGGAAGGCGCTTGAAGTACTTCTCGACAAAGATCACCGGCCCGTCCGGCGGCAGCGCGTCAACCATTTTGCGCAATGCTTCGTATTCGGCCCGGCAGGGGCCGTGGGCCCGCGCGAGGATGTCCGGGAGGTCGGCGGAGGTCAGGAAAAGCCGGGGATGTTCTTTGCGGATCGTGTCAAGCGGCTTGATCCCGGCGGGGAGCGAATCATCTTCGGCGGCGGACAGAGAGTATGCGCCGAGCAGGATGGCGGCGGCGGCAAGGTGGCGGAACAAATTCCATTTCATAGCTGATCCTTTGGTGAGCTTTGACTTCTACTATATCGCAACGGCGTTGAGGATGCAACTCGTTTTTTGGCGGTCGGATGGTCTTTTTTCCAAGCAGGGCGCGGGTGTGGCACGCTGGCGCGGGCGCGGAGCGCCGTGCGCGAATGACCCCGCAACGGACGACTACGGACGGCAACGGACGACTACGGACGGGCAACTACAGCCCCGCGCGCGGAGCCGATGGGAGTGGGGTGCGGCAGAGCGCAGTGGGAGGGGAGTGCGCGGCGGGACGCGGGGTGACACGCTGGCGCGTACGCGGGACGCCGTGCGCGCTCGACCCCGATAGGACTTATAGGACTTATAGGTCCTATAGGTCGGGGGTCGATACTGGTGCGCGGCAGAGCCGATGGGCGTGTTGCGCGTGCGAGGCGTTGTCCGATAAGCGTCGCGCGCGCACTGCGCCCATCGGCCCTGCGCGCGGGGCTGTAGTTGCCCTGTCCGTGCGCGTCCGTGACTGTCCGTGTCTGTCCGTGCCGGGGTCAGCCGCGCACGGCACCCAGCGTACGCGCCAGCGTGTCTCCCCACGCCCCGCCGCGCACTCGCCTCAAACGGCACTCCCGCTCCCCTTCCCCGTCCTACTTGAAATCCGGCGTTCTGACGATGGTCCATTTGTTGTCGGCGCGGCGGATCAGCACCGGGTCGTGGGCGCTCAGATTGGCGTCGGGGAGGGTGCCGTCGGGGGCGATGTCTTCGGGCCAGAGTTTGCAGTAGGCGGCGGTCACTTCCGGCGAGTTCTTGAGCCACGAAGCGTAGTAGTAGTAGGTGCAATAGAGTCGATCCTTGCGGTCGAGCGCGACTTTGTGGTACCAGTTGCTGTAATGGTTCCAGGCGGGGACCACCAGGTCGACGCGTTTGTCCCACGGTTTGCCCGCCGGTTTGCGGTAGTAGACCAGCGCGTAGTTTAGGTCTTCGACCTTGAATTTGGGATCGTGGTGATCGCTCTTGTCGCGCTCGATCAACTCCTGGTTGCGGCCGCGGGCAACGAGGTGGATGGTGTCGTCGCGGTCGATCAGCATGCCGGGATAGCTCAGGCCGTTGCGGCTCCAGAGGTTGTCGAGTTCGGCACCGACCGGTTCCGGGTCGCTCCAGCCGTCGAGGGCGGAGAAGGGTTTCTTCGACACCCAGTGCTTAAAGGAGTGCCAGTGGGAACCCCCGATCACGTGAAGGTATCCCTTTGAATCAACGTCGATCACCGGGAGGTTGTGGCCGTCAACTTTGTGGCCGGTCGAGCCCAGCCGCACCGGGGCGCTTACTTTGCCGGTGGCGTGGTCGTATTCGACGATATACTGCGCGGTGCCGGGAAGCTCCTTGTCCGGAGTCAATTCGGCGTAGACCATAAAGGTTTTGCCGGGCGTTGAAATCATTGACGCCCCGTCACCGGCCATGGTGCTGACCTTCGGCGCCGGTTTGCCGCCGGCGGGGGTGAGTGCGACCGGCTTTGAGATCACCAGTTTGCCGTCGCTCGGACGGAACGCGGTTTTGATCAGCGAAATCCGGTTGTCGTCGTTGCGGAGCTGGGCGAGGATCCAGGGGGGCTTGCCGTGGTCGGCATTGACCCGGCCGGGTTCGAGCCGCGCCGCCGCCACGTTTTTGAGTGCCGTGACTTCAAAGGTTTTGAATTCATCGGGCGAGTAGACCAGGAACCACATCTGCTGCGGCTTGCCCTCGACCGCGTATTCGGCGGTGGCGAGGGTATAAGCGCCCCCCCTGGCGTCGAATTCGACCGCGTCGGGGGTGCGTTCGCCGAAGAGGATTTTGAGGCTTTCGCCGTCGGCGAGTTTCAAATAAGCGCGGATCGCCCGGGGGAGGCCGTCGGAGACGTGCCACTTGCCGTCGGTTCCGAGGTACTGGATCAAATTGACTTCGCCGCCGAGGCGGGTGCGCGCCCGCTGCCGGTTTTCGCCCGGGGTCTGGGCGGCGGTCAGGCCGACCCGCATCACCGGACGGTTGTCGGGGGTGAAACTCAGCATACCCGGCATAAAGCGCGCCTTGTAGCCGAGCGTTTCGCGTTCGCGTTCAAAAGCGGTCGGATAACGGATCGGAAAAACCGGTTCTTTGGCGAGTTCGGCCTGCCCCTTGTCCCACGGCGAAACCGGGTCGTCGGCAAACAGCGTCAGGGATGCGGCGGCAAGCGCGGCGACGGCGGCGATTCGAGTCAGCATGATCATCCTCATCACTTTTTGCCGGGGTGGAAATAGTATCCGCTGGTCGCGGTTTCACTGCCGGAGAGGGCTTCGGACTGGACAAAGGGCTGGCCCGCCCAGATTTCGGCGTTGGCCATCGCGCTGGCGTGGCCGTCGGCCCACGAGAGCGGCATGGTCTTGTAATTGTCATGCCGGCCGCCGATGAAAGCGGGGCCGCTGGTGGCGTAAAGGATCGCGGGCTGGGCGGTCGAAGTCATCGCCAGGTCGGCGGATTCGCCGATCACGATGGTGCGCGAGGGCTGGACGACGAATTTACGCCCGACCCAGACCCCGCCGCTGGTGCGGTAGCCCATGTACAGATTCTGTTTATAGTAGGAATACGCGTAGCCGCCGGCATAATGGGAGGAATTGAATTTGTCGGCCATATTCATATTAAGCTGGGACGCCGGGGTCATTTTTTCATTCATCCAGTCGGGACAGAGGAAGGCTCCGGTGCAGAGCATTTTTTTCTTGTCGATGAAACTGCCGCTGCCGACCATGCCGGAAGCGGATGAGGTCAGATAGGGCAGGATCTGAAGCTTCCAGTTGGCGCCGCTGAAGTTGTCTCCGGCGACCGGGAAGCTTCCGAAAATCGGATAATAGCCGCTTTCGCCGAGGTACTGCTGGGTGGCGATGCCGAGCTGGCGCATGTTGCCGAGGCACTTGGTTTTCTTGGCCGAATCGCGCGCTTTGTTGAGGGCGGGCAGCAGCATGGCGGCGAGAATCGCGATGATGGCGATGACGACGAGGAGCTCAATCAGGGTAAAGAGATGCTTTTTCATGGTATACATTTCCTTTCGGGTTTGGATTTTTCAACGGATGGCGGAGCCGACGGTTTCCCCCTCGATCATAAAGAAATTCCCGGATGTGCCGGAAATATCCAGAATTTCCTGCCGCAGCGCCCGGTCGATCCGGCCGATCAACTCGACGGCATCGGCACCGTGGTCGATGCACAGCGCGGCGGGTTGCGGATGAAAGAACCGGCAGGCGTTGACCCGGCCGATGCCGATCACCGAAATTTCGCCCGGAACATCGATGCCGCGCCGCAGCAGCGCCTGAACCGCCTCCAGGGCGATCCCGTAGGTGACGGCAAAGAGCGCGGTGTAGTCGATCTCCTGACGCTGCCGGTCGAGAATGTCCTGATAGGTGCCGACCGCCTGCGGCTGGACGCAAATGACCCGGTTCGGATCGTAAATGTCGTGTTCCATGGCCCACTCGGCGAAGAGCTTTTTGCGGTGGTCGAAAACTTCAAAACTATCGTGATAACAGGCAATCCGCCGGTGACCGGCGGCGTACAGCCGGTCGAGGATGGCACGGACGATTTTGCGTTCGTCATAGTAAACGCAGTTTTCGTCGCCGAGAAAGTGTCGGTAGCAGGATGAACCGTAGAAAAAATTGAGCATCCCGCGCTCCCGGAGCGCTTTGCCGTATTTGGCGAAAGTCTTCACCGCGCGAAAAAAGATCACCGCTGCGACATTGCGGTAGTGGAGGTCAAAGTCGGCGAAATTCCGCTCGAATTCCTCCAGCCCGACATACGTGATCCGGCACCCCAGCGTATCCGGCATGCTGTCTTCCAGATGGTAGATGAAGTTGTTGACTTCCTCGCTGTCGATCCGCGACTGCGGGCCGACCAGCAGAATCTGGCGCGTTTTCTGCGGCGGCGAGACGTAGGTGCCGCTGCTCGGGCGGCGGTAGAGCCGCCCCTCGGCCTCCATCCGCTTGAAGACTTCGACCACCGTCACCTGGCTTACGCCGTACTGCTGTTTGAGTTTTTCCACCGAGAAGAAACGCTGATGCGGCCGGTATTCGCCGCCGGCGATGATCCGCGTCAGTTCCTGATAGAGTTGTTCGCCTTTTTTGAGATTCTCGGGATTCATCTTTGGTCTCCAAAACCGTATCGATATGGTTTTATTATAGCAAAAAAACAGGACAAAGTCAAGTGGAAATCCAAAAAATCTTTTTTTTTCTCGCATAAAACGCGAGAAAATCAAGCGCGCCGGAGTTTTGCCGGGGCGCCGGTGGAATTTGTTGTGATTTCGTTGATTTATCCATCTACAATTATTTTTTATCCATTTTATAAATATGTTTTTTGAGGTATAATATAAAGTGTTACAATGATTTATAAAAATATAATTCTATCATTGTTATAACCGTTTGCTAATAATAAAGGGTTATTTTATTGTCAGAAAATCCATCTTATATCAAGTTGAGAAAATTGATCCGAAAGGAAAACCGAATGAAAAAAAGATTTACCCTGATTGAACTTTTGGTGGTGATTGCCATTATCGCCATTCTTGCCGGCATGCTGCTGCCGGCGCTCAATCAGGCGCGGGCCAAAGCCAAAACTGCTTCCTGCGCCAACAATGCCCGGCAACTCGGACTGATGCACCAGCTCTATTTGCAGAGCAGCGGCGACTGGTTCGTCCCGGTCTATACCAAGGAGGGTACGCTGACGGTGATGTGGCCGGCCATTTTCTGGGGCGAAAAGCTGGTGTCCAAAATGAACACCCTCTTCTGTCCCGCGGTAGTCTTCGACGGCGGAGTCAATTTCACCGGCACCGATTACAACAGCGTGCCGCGCAACTGGACCGGGTTCAACTACCCCGGACTCGGGTACAATTTCTGGTATATCGGCAGCAGCGCCGCCAACGGCAGCGCCGGCAAAACCGCGGCGTTGACCTATGGACTCCCGGCCAAGATCGGCCGGCTGCGCCGTCCCTCCTCGACCATTTTGCATGCAGATTCGCGTTATACCAATGGCTCCACCAACCGCAGTTACTACCGGCTCGACCACATCATGCGCGCCGACGGCGCGGGAAGTTTCGGCGCGGTTCAGCCATGGCACGGCGGCACGGTCAACGTCCTTTGGGCCGACGGACATGTCAGCGGCGAGCGGGCCGGCGGCACTTCGGGGGAAGCGTATACCCGCGATCCTTTCCGGTACGGCAATGTGACCGATGCGACCGCCACCGGATATCTCGACAATCACTTCCGGCTTGACTGAACCGGAATTGCTTTTTCGGTCACTTGCGGATACATTAAAATGGTTGTTGAGCCGCTGTCAAAAGACCTTTCAGTTGCCCGAAAGGTCTCTGTTTCCATAAACGAAGGATGAAGTTATGCGTCGATTGATTTTGGCAATCTCCTGCCTGGCCGCGGTTTCCGTCTCCGGAGCCGGGATCGAATGGGAAAAATTGAACTCGTTTTGCGAACACGCGCTGATTCGCGAGGCCGGGCCGCTGCCGCAGCTGGTCCACGTTGTCCGGGTGCCGCGCCGGACGCCGGAACTCCGGCTGGGCACCATGCTCGGCAACGACCGTGTTTACGGTCTCGAATCCATCACCGGCATGCTTCGCGGCGACCGCACCGCGGTGCCGGAGAAGCAAAAGGCGGCGACTCCGACCGGCTTTCACCGGTTTTTCACCGACGGGGTGCCGGTGCTGGCGATCAACGCCGACTTCTTCGACATCGACGAGACCAACAATTACACCGGCGCGCTCCGCGGACTGATGGTGATGAATTCCGAAATCATCAGCTGCCCCGACGGCTACTTCGCCTATCCCTGGCAGACCCGTGCGGATTCGGCGACGGTTTACGGGAAAAGCCCCGCCGAAATCGAATTTGCCGTAATCCGCCCCGAGCTCAAGGCGAAAATGCCCGACGGCCGGGAACTTGCGATCTCAATCAACACCGCGCGTCCGCCGGACGGCGCGGTGCTCTACACCCCCCGGATGGGCGTGAGTCCCGCCGACCGCAAAAACCGCAATCCGGGTTATTTCATGACCACCCGGACAAGCGATGCGTTTGAACTGGTGCTGACCCCCGATCCGGCGGCCGCCGATCCGGTCGTCCGCTTCGGCAATACCGCGACGATGACCGTCGAAGCGGTCAATCCGGCCGGCAACAGTGTGCTGGCGGCGGGCAAATACATCCTGGCGCTGCCGCGCGCGGACCAGTCGCTCTGCGCCACCGTCAAGCCGGGCGACTTGATCAATGTTTCGTTTGAGTCCCGGCCGTCGCTGACCGGCGCATCGTTCGCCGCCAGCGGCCGCTCGATTCTGGTCTCCGGCGGCAAAATTCCGCCGATGGCGGAGGACAAGTCGCGCGCGCCCCGCACCGCTATCGGGGCCGACGCCGATTTCTGCTACTTTGTGGTCGCCGACGGGCGGCAGAAGGGCAAGGCCGAGGGGCTGACCTTTGCCGAGCTGGCCGGGCTGATGGTCCGGCTGGGGGCGGATCGTGCGGTTGACCTCGACGGCGGCGGTTCGTCGATGATCTGGGTGGACGGCAAAATCGTCAACGACCTCTATACGCTCCCCGAAATCCGCCGGATCGGGAACGCGATCGTGCTGATCAACACCAAACCGGAAAAGAAGCCTTGAACGCCATTTTTGACTTCCACCTCCACTCCCTCTGGAGTTATGACGCCGACGCTCCGGTCGAAGCATATTTCGCCGGGGCGGCCCGGCGCGGCATGCGCGCGATCGCGCTTACGGAACACTTCACCATGGATTCGCTTCCGGAAATCCGCGAAGCGGCGGCCCGCTATCCGGAAGTCGGTTATCTCGGTGCGGCCGAGATGACGGTTGACACCTCGATCGGTGCGGTTGACCTGGTCGCACTCGGGCTGCCGCTCGAAACGCCGCCCGGACTCGAAGCGGTCTTTGCGGCTTACCGCGAATGGCAACGCCTTGCCGGGGCGCGTTTTTCCGAGGGGATGGCGAAGCTCGGGCTTGATTATCCGGAGCGCGCCCGGCTCGAACTCCTCCGCCGTTACCGCCCCGAACGGGCGATTGCCAAACACGGCGTCACCCATGTCAACGGGCTTCTGCAGAATCGCGCGTTCCACCAATGCGGATGGCTGGGCGCGCCGGAGGACGGTTCCGCCCTGACTGCGGCGATGAAGGATCTGGTCGAATTCCCCCGCTATCCGGCGGCAGCCGGGGTGCTGCCGGTGTTGAAGAAGTTTGGCGCGCTGATTTTCGTCGCCCATCCGATTTACTATTTCGGCTACAACCGGATCGATCGGATCGACGCTTTGCGCGAAGAGCTCGGTTTTGACGGCATCGAGTGCGCGCATCCCCGGACGCCGCCGGGACTCGGCGAAGTCTATGAACAATATTGCCGCCGTCACGGACTGTTGGCTTCGGCGGGTTCGGACTGCCACAGTTTCGGCGGAGAGTCGCCGCTGCCGGGGGCGGAAAAAGACCTTTTCGGTCGCCACGGCGGCAAGGCGGCGTGGCTCGAAGCGATCATCGGGCAGTTGCCTTTGCATCACGGCGAAATGGATTTTCACCAATAATCCGAACAAAAGGGGTGATCAGCGGATAAAGCAGATTGTGACTGGAGGTGGCCATCATTTCCCCCGTCCGCCGGATCGGGGGGATACGGCAGTATCGTGTTGAAGCGGCATAGTGCATGAAGCCGACCGGGATTCGCGGAATCTCTTGAGTGCGCCAAGACGCAAACGCCTCGTGGTAAATTTGTTATCGCCTGCGCTGTTTGGCATCTTGCGGATTCTCATAATCTTTCCTCAAATCGCCAGTTTTTTCATGTACAAGCGGCTTTCGCAACCGGCAATCCGGCGCGGCAGGCGCATGCAATGACAAGAGCTTAAGAGCTTATCCCTAAATAAAGAAATGGCATGATGCCGCGCCGAAATGCCAGTCACGAAGTCTGATAAAATTGACGATACCGGCGGTATCGGCAATTTTAGCTGACGAGCGAATGGCTTTTCGCCGCAAATCAGGACATTTTGGCTTATTTAGGGATAAGCTCTAAGGAAAGGCGGAAGCTATGTTATCCTGGGTAGACTGGATTTTTGTGCTGTTGTTTTTCGCGACCACCCTGGGCGTCGGGGTGGCGGTGGCCAAGCGGGCGTCGTCGAGCGAAGCCGAGTACTTCCTCGGCGGACGGACGATGCCGTGGTGGCTGCTCGGGTTTTCGATGGTGGCGACCACTTTTTCGACCGACACGCCCAATCTGGTGACAGATCTGGTCCGCTCCAACGGCATTGCCGGGAACTGGATCTGGTGGTCATCGCTGGTCGGCGGGATGATGGGTGTCTTCATCTTCGCCCGGTTGTGGCGGCGGACCGGGGCGGTGACCGACCTTGAGGTCTACGAAATGCGCTACAGCGGGCGGGGGGCGGCGCTTTTGCGCGGCTACCGCTCGATCTACGTCGGGATTCTCTCCAACATCATGACCATGAGCGCGGTGACGCTGGCGGCGATGAAAATCGGGGGGGTGATGCTCGGCCTCACTCCGATGGAGAGTGTGATCTACGCGATGGTGGTGACGGTGGTTTTTTCGTCGGTCGGCGGTTTCCGCGGGGTGATCTACACCGATTTTATTCTTTTCGGGATGGCGATGATCGGCGCATTCGCCGCCGCCTGGTTCGCGCTGTCGATGCCGGAAGTGGGCGGCTTCGCCAATCTGGTGAGCAAAATCAGCGAACACCCGGAGCTCAAACAACGGCTGGCGATCATGCCGACGGCCTTGCCCAAAGAGACATTTTTCACCATCTTCATTTTGCCCTTTTTCCTCCTCTGGTGGTGCGGCGACCAGGGCGGCGGCTACATCGTCCAGCGGATGCTGGCGGCAAAGAGCGAAAAACACGCGCTCGGCGCGGTGCTCTTCTTCAACGTGATGCACTACGTGATCCGGCCGTGGCCGTGGATCATCGTCGCGCTGGCTTCGCTGCTGATCTTCCCGTCCGACTCCGATGCGGTGCGGCTGGCGGCGAAGCAGGAACTCAAACTGATCCGGTCCGGCGACCGGGCGGCGCTCGCGAGGATGCCGGAGGCCGACGCCGAACGCGCGCCGTATTTGCGCAAACTCACCGCCGCCGGGCAGGGGGTGTCGTCGCTCGCCAACCGGATCGACGCGCGTTACGTCCCCGACGACAAGCTCGGACACGACATGGCCTATTCGGCGATGCTGATGAAGCTCCCGCGCGGCTGGCTCGGCTTCGTCCTCGCCTCGCTGATCGCGGCTTATATGTCGACGATTTCGACCCACCTCAACTGGGGGGCGTCGTATATCGTCAACGACTTTTATTACCGCTTTCTGCGCCCGGAGGCGTCGGGGCGGGAACTGGTTTGGGTGGGGCGTTTGTCTACGGTGCTGCTGATGGTGCTCTCGACGCTGCTTGCTTTTTGCCTCCAGTCGGCGATGAATGCGTTGATGCTGTTTATGACGCTCGGGGCGGGGATGGGAGTGATCATGCTGCTGCGCTGGTTCTGGTGGCGGATCAATGCCTGGGCGGAGCTGACCGTGATCATCGCGGCGATGCCGGTGACGCTCTATTTCCAATACGGGCACAACCGGCTCTTTCCTGATGGTCAGCTCGAATTCTACCAAGCGATCGCGCTGTCGATCCTGGTCACCAATATTCTCGGCTTCGCGGTGCTGCTTTTTACCCCGCCGACCGACCGCGAACGGCTGAAGAAATTCTACCGCGACATCCACCCCGGCGGCCCCGGCTGGAAGCCGATCGCGGCCGAGCTTGAACTCGAAGGCGTCAAAATCGAAACCGACGCCCAAAAACATCTGCTGCCGCTCGGCGTGCTGGGCATGGTGCTGGGGATGATGACCATCTACAGTTCGCTGTTTGCGATCGGCGGTTTTTTGCTTGGCAATACGGGACAGGGGGTATTGCTCGCGCTCGTCGCGGCGGCGGGGACGGCGGGGTTGTTGACGTTGTGGCCCAAGCTCAATCGATGACCGTATCGGGCTGGCTGCCGCCGCAATTTTTGCGGCGGTAGGCGGACGGCGGGCAGCCGACTTTTTTGGCAAAGCGGCGGCTGAAGTGGTAGGGGTCGTCGAAGCCGAGCTGGCGGGCGATCTGACCGACCGGGAGTCCGGTGCCGAGCAGCATCCGGCAGGCGGCCATGATTTTGAGCTGGTCGCAGTAATCTTTTGGCCGGAACCCGGTCTGGCGGAGGAAAAGTTCGCGGAAGCGGGTCGGCCGGTAATTGCAGAAATCGGCCATTTCGGCGACGCTCCAGTCGCGGTTGAGGTTTTTCTCCAGTTCGGAGAGGAGGGCGTCGATCCGATTGCCGGCGCCGGTGTGGCCGGCCTGCCGCCGGTGGTGGAGGGCGGAGAGGAGCGAGAGCAATTCGACGTGGGCGGTGAGCTGGCTCTCGGCCGCCGGGCGGCCGGAGTTGACAATGATGTTCTGCAGCGGGCGGCGCAACATGTCAAAGGTGTAGACTCCGTAATGGAGCATGCCGCATTGTTCAAACATATCGGCGAGTTTGCCGTAGAAGCAGACCACGTCTTCGAGGTATTCGCCCTCCATTTTTCCGAGCCGGAAGTTGCGGTCGGGCGGAATCAGCAGCAGTTCATTCTCGTGCGCCTCGAAATACTCGCCGGTGTCGGCAATCCTGAGCGCCAGCCGTCCTTTGACCACGTAGCTCAGCGAATAATATCCGATTCTGCCGACCGGATCGGCGGCGAAGGTGTGCGGCGAATTTTTGCCCCACTTGCAAAAACAGATGCAGAGCCCGAATTCCTGCTGAAACGCGGTGATCCGCTGGGTCAGCAGGCGCGAGTGATAATGAATTTCCTCCCGGTCACGATTGGTTTCGGACATTGTTTGCGTCTTTTCCTTTTCCGTACCGCAAAATGATTTCCGGTTTTTTTTTTGCGCGAACGCATGCTGCCGTGCTCATCGGTTCAAGGCCCTGTTTCCGGCGGCGCGACTGATTGAGCCGTCATCCGTGCTTCAACGTATCATCGCATCGGCAAAAATCAATTGCCGTCACCCGTGCGGCGTTGATTTTTTGTTTTTTTTCCGGCCCGTCACCCGGTTTGCCGGAAAGACAAGCCGGATGCTTCATCTGATCGCCCTCAACGCGCGCTCGATCCCGGGGCACGGACAGACACGGACAGTCACGGACGCGCACGGACAGGGCAACTACAGCCCCGCGCGCGACACCGATGGGCGCTGTGCGCGCTCGATGTGTATCAGACTGCGGTCTGCGCGCGCACCAGTATCGACCCCGACCTATAGGACCTATAGGACCTATGAGTCCTATCGGGCCCGAGCGCGCACGGCCCCCCGCCTACGCGCCAGCGTGTCACCCACCGCTCCGCTCGCACCCCACGCCCATCGGCCCTGCGCGCGGGGCTGTAGTTGCCCCGTCCAAGTCGTCCAATCTGTCCAAGTCGTCCAAGCGGGGTCACCGCGCACGGCCCTCCGCCTACGCGCCAGCGTGTCACTCTGCGCCCCGCCGCGCACTCCCCTCCCACTGCGCCCAGCCGCACCCCACGCCCATCAACCCTGCGCGCGGGGCTGTAGTTGCCCTGTCCGTGCGCGTCCGTGACTGTCCGTGTCTGTCCGTGCCGGGGTCAGCCGCGCACGGCACCCAGCCTACGCGCCGGCGTGTCACCCCGCGCTCCGCCCCGCTCAGCTTTTCTCCCTCCTGCCGAGGAAAGAGTCGGAGGCGACTTTGGCGTAAAAGGGGTAGCGCGCGCGGGTTGCGGGGTCGAGGTCGCGCGGCATGTTGAGGAAGCGCTTGTAGAGCCACAAATACTGGTCCGGGTACTGCCGGATGTACTTCTCCGAAATCGCCATCAGTTCCTCGACCACCGTTTTTTCGTCGGGGTACTGGTCAAAGGGCTTGGACAAATATTCCGAGTGCGCGCGGACGGTGCCGTCGGGCATCCTGAGCGAACTCCCGTAAATGATCACCGCCGGAATGCCGTGGACGTCGCAGTAACGCTTGAGCGCCGCCGGCGCCATGCTGGTCGGTACCGGCAAGCCGAAGAAGTTGACGAATTCGCCGCCTTCGCGGATTTTGGTGTTCTGGTCGATCAAAGTACCGACGCCGAGCCCTTCGCGGAGGGCCCGGGTTGCCGCCCGGATTGCGCCTTTGGCGAAGATGATCCGCAAGCCGTGCTCTTTCTCGCGGTTGCCCTGATTGAGGAGGCGGTTCAAATACGGGTTGCGCACCGGCTTGGCGATTGCCACCATCTCCACGCCCGCGTAATACGGCGCCATCAGGCCCGACGCTTCCCAGCTTCCCAGATGGGGATTGACGAAAATGATCCGCTCTTTGGCGGCGACGTGCCCGCGAAGCTGCGCCGTGATTTCGTCCGGCAGCACGTAACAACGGCGGATGCGCTCGGGAACTCCGGTCAGCCAGACGAATTCAAGCAGATTCATCAGCACGTTGCGGCAGCTCCGCCGGCCGATCGCGTCGATTTCGGCGGCAGTTTTCTCCGGCAGCGCAGCGCGGATATTGGCCCGGATCAGTTTGCGGAAAGGCGGATAGCTCCACATCCCCGCTCCGCTCAAGGCCGCGATAAAAGCGATTCCACAGTGCGGCATGACCCGGATCAACCGGTAACAGCCAAGCACCAGCGCGTATTCCAGAAGGTGGCGAATCTTTTTCATTTCCGGCTCCGGCTAATCATATTACAGGGTTTCTGTCAGCACCCGCTTGAGGCGGCGGCGCGGCGGGCGGTAGAAGCGCGGCCTGCCCGCCGCATCGACCTGGACGCCGTTGCTGAAAAGCACGCTCGCGGCCGCCGCGGCGGCAATATTGAGCGCGAGGTGGTTGCGCGAAGCGCTGTCGCAAAGCTGCGGATCGGGTTCGCGCCGGACTTCGATTTGGCCGTCGCGGTGGACGTAGAGCAAGCCCCAGCCGAGCGCGATTTCGTCGCTCTCCAGGAGCCCGGCGGGCACCGCGAGGTAGAGCACGTCGGCCACCGCCGCCCGGCGGATCCGCTCAAGCCGGCTGCCCTGATACAAGGTATGCTGGAGTTTCTCAAGCTTGCGCCGCAGTTTGCGGTATTCGGCATTGGCGCTGCGTTCGTAGTGCCAGGTGCGAAATTCGCTGAAAAGGTCGTCGCGGTCGGCGAGTTCGGGCTCGGCTTCGCGGATATTCGCCTCCAGCGCTTCGCGTTTCTCGCGCAGCGCGCGGATCGCTTCGAGCAGCGAACGCCGGTCGGCGCAGTCGGCAAAGGAACGGTCGCGGTGATCGTAAATCTCGACAATCGCGGTCCGCACCACCTCTTTGACCTTGCCCCGGTCGCGGGTCCAGAAAGCGGCGGCGGCGACCTGGTATTTGCGGAACCGCGCCGGCACCACCCCGGCCACCCCGACCGGACGCTGGGCGGCGAGGAAACCGAGCGCCGCCTGCCGCATTTCTTGACAGGAGGGCCCCCGGGGAGGCTCGGGCGCGACCGGTTCCGGCGGCGGCGCGGCGGAGGTCGCGGCAGGACTTGCCGGGGCGGCGGCGCCGAAGTCAAAAAGGTCGAGTTCCGGCTGCGCTTGTTTTGCTTTCATGATTGCTCCGCGGTTGCGTCAATTGGGGTACGGTGTTTGCGCTCGCGATTGATATTGAGCCAGCGGCGGTGGCTCCAGAGCCACTGCTCGGGTTGTTCGGCGATCATTTTTTCCAGCGCGGTGGTGCAGAGCTGGCAGATGGCGGCGACGTCGCGCTCCTTGTCGTCGGTCGGCGTGAAGCGGATCGGCTCGCCGAAGACCAGTTCAAATTCAAAATTGTCGCCGACCCGGCGGGTCACTTCGGGCAGAATCGGCACGCCGGTTTTGAGGTGGAGCAGCGCCGGGGTCTTGTGGGTGCGGCAGGGCTGGCCGAAGAACATCGTCTCGACCCCTTCCGAATGCGAAGCATGCTGGTCGATCAACAGCGTGGCGATACGGCCTTCGCGGAGCGCCTTGAGGAGTGGACGCACGCCCTGTTCCTTGGTCACGAGTTCGTGAACCGCGCTGCGGCGGTGGTTGAGGATCAGTTCGCCGATCATGGGGTTGTTGAAGGGACGCATGATCGAAACCATGTTCCGCCCCGCCTTTTCGGCATAAGCGGTGCCGGCCACCTCCCAGTTGCCGTAGTGGGCGGTGACGATGAGGCAGTTCTCCGGCGCGGGGCGGCCGTCCTTGCCGACGAATCTTTCCAGCGCCCCCGGAGGGCCGGAAACACGGATTTTGGCCGGATCGTAGAGCTGATCCATTTTGACGATTTCGACCAGGAGTTTGCTGAATTCGCCGAACGACTTGCAAGCGAGCTTGACCGCCTCCTGCCGGGTGCGGCAGACGCGGGCATGCAGCAGATGATCCACCGCCCGCCGCCGGTGCCGCCGGTCAAGGACGAAAAAAAGCCGGAACATCGCGCCGGAAAGCGCATACCCGGCCCGCAGCGGCAGGGCATGGATCAACCGGTACAACAGATAAAACGGAATATATTCGGCATAGAGCCGGATTTTGGAACGTTGTGAGCTGGCCATCGGGATATCCTCTTTCAACGAATTGGAAAAATATATCACGCCTCCGGCCATTTTGCCAGTTTCGGGCTCAATTTTTTGCCGTGTTCAGAGCTTTCTCAGCAAGTCCGGAATTTCGGCCGGGGCGGCGGCGATCCGGTCCGGCGCGGGGTCGTCGAACTCATCCGGCCCGGCATAGCCCCAGCGGACGGCGATCGTCCGCATCCCGGCGTCGCGGCCGCCGCGGATGTCGGAGACGGTGTCGCCGACAATCACGCAAGCTTCCGGCGTCAGGCCGTGCTCGTCAAGTCCGAGCCGCAGCATGTCGAGTTTGGAGAGCCGCCGCGCGGGGAGCTGCATGTCGCTCGCGTATACCCGCTCAAAATAACCGGCGAGGCCGAATTTGGTTAGCAGCAACTCGGTAGGAACGAGGCGTTTGTTGGTGGCGATGAAGAGGGGAAGCGAGCCGTGGAGGGCGTCGAGCATCTCGCGGACGCCGTCGTAGCAGCGCGTGGCGGGAAAGCCGCTTTGGTCGTAATTCTGCGAAAAGGCCGCAATGATGCGAGCGATTTCGTCTTCGCCGGCCCCGGGACGGAGCATCCGGACGGTATCCGGCAGCGAGGGGCCGATTTTGAAATTCGATTGCTCCGCCAGCAGTCCGAACTGTTGAAAGGTCAAGGAATAAGCGGTCCGGATATCCGATTCGGTATCGAGCAAAGTTCCATCGAAATCAAAAAAAACGGCTTGCATGTGGCCTCGGTCTGATTGGTTCTGATGGCTTATTCAGGGATAAGCTCTAAGTGCGCGGCAACTCCGATACTGGACACCCGCCGGAGGCAAAATGCAAATCGTGTCCGAACTTTATTGATCGGAAAACTTGAATAATCGCTGTAGTGCCGTTATGTTATTAAGAATAAGTTTTGTTTTCAGAGCCGATTTCAAAAGTATTTGCGGATGATGAAACAATGATCGCCGATGGCCGACGCCGTCCGGCATTGAGCGGCTTTACCCGCAGCGGTAAAGCCCGAAGTTCCGGACAAGCCGGACGCGGCGAGCGTTTTTCAGCGCCGCAGAGAGTTTTGAAATTGGCGTTAAAGAGCCGATTTCAAAAGTATTTGCGGATGATGAAACAATGATCGCCGATGGCCGACGCCGTCCGGCATTGAGCGGCTTTACCCGCAGCGGTAAAGCCCGAAGTTCCGGACAAGCCGGACGCGGCGAGCGTTTTTCAGCGCCGCAGAGAGTTTTGAAATTGGATCTCAACCCTCGGGAGTTATGGCAGGATTATGAAAAAACAGATTGTTCTCAAAAGTATTTTGCTGCTGGTGGTGATCGGCGCGGTACTGTACGGCGCCAATTACGCGTTTGACCACTTCAGCTGGTTCCGCAGCCTCTTCAACAGCAACGCCGCCGCCGCCTCGGTGCTCGGCAAGCTCAACCCCGGCGAGGGGATCACCATTGCGATGCGTGAAGAACTCGCCGGACGGGTTTCGATGTTCATTTTCGCCGGGATTTCGCTGCTTCAGTTCGTGGCGCTCTTCGTCGCTTCGGCGGTGCTCGGCCGGATCCGCGACGAGCGCGATACTTCCCCAAAGACCAAGATGAAACAACTCGAAAACGCCGAAATTTTCCTCGACGTGCCGCTCTATATCGGTCTTTTCGGGACGGTCAGTTCGTTTCTGGTGATGACCTTTTCGCCGACCAGCAGCCGGCTGATCGCCTATTCCTCGACGCTGATCGGGATCATCTTCAGTCTGATTCTCCGGCTTTCGCTCAACTATCCGTTGCGCAGCAAACTGATCCGGGAGCAGGAAAAGGAGTGACAGCGTGAACAGAGCGATTCTGATTGTCATTTGCGACTTCATCGTCTCGGCGATGCTGTCGATGATCACCGGCGGGGTTGACGCGCCGGACCACGGGGTCCGCGGCGCCGTCCTCGACCAGAGCACCGCCGCGCTGGTGATCAACGAGATGCGGGCCGAACAACAACGGCTCGAAGCCGCCCGCAAAGCCCTCCTTGACGCCCAGTTTGAACAGGGGTTTTCGGCTTCGCGCGAAGCCGAACTGCGCAAGATTACGCGGATTCTCGCCGAGTCGCAGGCCCGTAGCGAGATCATCGCCCAGAAACTTGCGCTCCGCCCCGACAACACCGGCGAACTCACCCCCGAAAAACTCCAGAAAGAGCTGGAAAAAGAGATCGCCAACCGCTACCAGATGCGGCTCCGCCAGGACGACGCGGCGCGCGAACTCTCTTATTTGCGCAACCAGAACCAGCAGGTGGCCGAGAAGTACACCTCGCTGCGGGAAACCGTCGCCGCCAAGCAGGCCGAGCTCGAACTTGCCCGAAAAGCGGTTGAAGACCGCGAAAAATCACTTGCCGGCACCAACGCCGAACTCGGCAAATCACGCGAAGAGCTGGCCGCCAAACTGGCCACGCTGGAGCAAACGCGCAATGATCTCGCCGCGCTGGACCGCAAATCGAGCCAGCTCGCGATCAAGGGCCGCGAATCCGAGGAGGCGCTCTCTTTCACCCGCGGCCGCCTCAGCGCGACCGAGAAGGAACTCGCCGAATCGCAGAGCCGTTTCGAGCGCGCCCAGAAACTGGCCAATACCCGCGACCTCGAACTGACCGAGGCCAAACGCCAGCTCGACAACCTTCAGACCGTGTTCAAAAAAGCGGTCAACGACCTCTCCAAAACCAAAACCGAACTCAACGAAACCAAAACCGCCGCGGAAAAAGCGGAAAAAGAGCTGGCCGAACGCACCAAACAGGCAGAAATCGCCTCCGCCGAGCTCAAATCCACCCGCGAACGGCTGACCGACGCCGAGGACAAACTGCGCAGCGACGTTCTCCAGCGCTACTCCGCCTCGGCGATCAAGCTTAAACTGCGCCTGCGCGAAAAGCGGATGCTGCTGGACAGCAGCAGCGAAGCCGAATATGTGCTGCCGCTGGTTGAACTCGGCGGCAAAGTCTGCGTCATTGGCGACTTTCTGTTGCTCACCGGCAACGCCCGAGACCGCAAGAACTTCGACAACTTCACCGAGCTCGCCTACGCGGCGCTGCCGGTCGAGGGCAACGGCCAGGTCCAGGTGCTGCCGGGGCCGCTCTACGCCCCCCGCAAAGAGTGCCGGGTCGGAATGCTCGAAGTCAAGCCGGACGGCCGCACGCCGCTCCAGGTGCTGCCGCTCTCCGAGCTCAAGAAGCGCGGCATTCAGGATTTGTATCTTTTCAAATATTCGGCTTTCGGCAAGGAGTCGGCGTCGCTTGAGGGGCGCTGCTCGGTGAATTTTTCGGCCGGGGACGAGTATTTGTACATCCGCAACTCCGCCCGCGGAACCGGCAGCGAACTGCGCGCCGAGCCGGGCGACTTCGTGCTGACCAAGCAGGGAGACTTCGTGGCGGTGGTGATCGCGGTCGAAAACCTCGACTTCGGACGCCGTCAGGAGGCCCGCTGCGTGGTCTTCCCGGACAACTTCAATTGGGATAATGTGTACGCGATGCCGACCGCCAAATCGCCGAGTTCGGAATATCTTGAGGCCTTTTCGAACGCGGCGGCCCCGGTGCTCGACAACATTCGCAAACTGGAAAACGCACGGCCTCAAAAGTGATCGGCTATGACCCAGGACGAACGCAATCCGAAAACCGAAGACCGTACCATGATCTTCGGCCCGGCCGAGGGCGAAATGCTTTCGGAAGAGGAACTGCGTAAACTCCTGCAACTGCCGAGCGGGGACGACATTCTCGACTACGGCAGTCTCTCGATGATCGGGATCGGCGGACTCGGCGCGGTGTTTTCGGCGCAGGAGCCGGGGCTCAACCGCGAGATCGCGCTCAAGGTGCTGCGCCCGGAATTCCGCAACCGCCAGCGCCATATCGAGAGCTTCATCCGCGAAGCCCGCGCCACCGCCCAGATCGACCACCCCAACATCGTACCGGTGCACCGCATCGGGATTTTCAAGGACATCGGGGTCTACTTCACGATGAAGCGTATCGAGGGCGAAACGCTGCGTTCGGCGATCCGCAAAATCGCCGACGGCGTGTCCGACTACCCGCGGCGCTACAACTTGCGGCGGCGGCTGGAAATCTTCATCGCAGTCTGCCAGGGGGTGGCTTTTGCCCACAGCAAAGGGGTGATTCACCGCGACCTCAAACCCGGCAACATCATGCTCGGGGACTACGGCGAAGTCATGATCATGGACTGGGGGCTGGCCGCCTATTCGCGCGACCGCGACCAGGCGCATAACGGCAAAAAAATGGCGCTTGAGCTGATCCCCGGCGACGATGGCGGCAAAAGCGAACCCGCCAACCGGATCAGCGGCACTCCGGCTTACATGTCACCGGAACAGGCCCGCGGCGAAGAGCTTGATGAACGCAGTGACATTTACAGTCTGGGAGGGATGCTTTATTCGATGCTGACACTGGAGAGCGCGCCCTTTGACCCCGCCAAGCCGACCGAGGACCTGCTTCAGGAGGTGGTCGCCGGCAAGCTGGTCCGGCCGCGCCGCAAAGCGCCGCTGCTCGGGATACCGCGCGAACTTGAGGCGATCACGTTGAAGGCGATGGCGCGCGACAAGACCGACCGCTACCAGAGCACGCTCGAATTGATGCGCGAAGTCCGCAATTACCTTGACAATTACCCGGTGTCGGCGTATTCGCCGAATCCGTTTTACCGCTTGATCAAACTGTGTTTGCGGCGGCCGATCATCCCGGTGACTTTGCTGGCGGCGGTGCTGTCGCTCGGCTCGGTGTATTTGGTGACCACCATTGTCCACTATATTCAATCGAGTTCGATGCTGGAGGTGGCAAGTTACAATATTGCGCAGGCGGACGCCTATTACAATCTGGCGCTCCGGACTTACCGTCAGCTCCAGCTCAATCCGTCGTCGCGCAGCAACCTCCGGCAAAAGAGTGAATTGACCACCGAATATCTCCGCCAGAGCGCCGAGTTCAACAATTCCTGCTCGGCGGCATTGGAGAGTCTGTCGCTGATGGAGCACCGCGCCTCGCTCGGCCGCGACCAGAGCGACAAGCTTATGACGATGCTCGGCTCGGTACTGGACAAGCAGCTCAAGTTTTATATCGCAACCGAGAATTACGACGGGCTGCAGACATTCCTCAAGCGTTTCCAGAGCCGCTGGCGCTCGCTCTACAACCAGTTGTGGGAGCGGAATCCCAAGCTGGCGGCACTGGCCCGGCGGATCAGCAACGACGAGGGCACGCTGACGTTGACCGGCCCGGAAAGCGCGCAAATCTATATCCGCCGCGAATCCGGCAAGGCGGACAGCGTCGACCATGCGGTGCCGTATGATGCGATTCTGCCGGATACTCCGCTCAAGCTTTTGAAATCGGGCAGCTATCTGGTCAAAGCGCTTTATCCGGACGGGCGCGAATACTATTATCCGGTGGTGTTGCGGCCGGGCGAGGAGCTGACCATGGATCTCGACGAGCCGAAGTCGGTGCCAAAGGGTTTCGCGGTGATACCGGCGGGGAGTTTCTACTCCGGGGTATCTGCCGGCGACAAGTTCAACAAGGTGATGCTGCCGGAGTTCTGGATCGGCAAAAACGAAGTGACGTTCGGCGAATATCTGGAGTTCTGGAAGAGTCTGCAGAGCGAAGCCGACCGCAAGGCGTATATGGGTAAGTTCTGTCTTCCCGACCGTCATTACATCGACTTGTGGGATCAAACGGGCAAGTTGACGGCGCCCTTTACCCCGGACTTGCCGGTGGTGGGGATTACCGGCGAGGCGGCGGCGGCGTACTGCCGGTATCTTACCTGGAAGCGCGGTTTCACGCACCGTCTGCCGACGGCGACGGAGTGGGAAAAAGCGAGTCGCGGGGTGGACGGCCGGGCGTATCCATG
>JBFWIO010000003.1:0-23865 GCA_050255955.1 Victivallaceae bacterium | reverse complement strand
CAGCGGGTGATCAGAAGACCATACGGCGAACCCGTGTTGCCGCAGATAATCCTCATAGTCAAGGCGAAGTTCCTCCAAACTGGCGCGCGCAACATTGGTTAATTTCAACTCGGTCTTTTTACTTGTCGCCGCTGCTACGGAGCCCTCGGCAATATTTTGCACCCCCGAACGGGCGGCCTGAGTCATTTGATCGCAAGTCCGGCTCCTGGAATCAAGATAGAGTTCGACAAAGTGGATGGTGATATCAAAAATCAATTGCGACAGTTGAAACGACTTCAGTTTTCGATATCCGCCTGATGGCGGCAGCAATGCTTCGCACATTCTCCCACTCCTTTGCCCGCGTCTTGCATGCTCTTATCGCCAATCAACCAGTGACATTCTTTTATTCAGCTCTTTCCCGCGAAAAAAACCCGGACACTGAGTCCGGGTTCGGGTGGGAATAATCGTGATGTCGCGAAGATTACTTGACGATCTTCGGAGCGGCATCCAGATAAACCAGCGTATCGGCATCTTTGCCGCGAAGCACAAAGGGCTCGAGCTTCTTGACATTGGTCATGGTGGCCGGGAAACCGGCGACTTCGCACTTCACGGTCTTGAAGACGAAATAGTCGGTGGTGGTCAGGACGTAACGGGTGCCGAGCAGAGTATCGGCCTTGTTGGTCTGACAGGCGTTGTAGACCGCCGCACTCTTGGCAAAGCTCGACGCGGAGGGCAGGAAGCTGAACGTGGAAAGATCGCAGTTTTCCGCAAAGCCGTCGGCGCCCCAGGCGAAGAGGCCGAAGAGGACGTTGATCTTGGCATCGCCGTTGACGCGGGCGTCTTTGTGGGCGAATTCGGCTTTGTAACCGTAGTTGACGGTCGGGGGCTGGACGATGCCCTGGGCACCGTCACTGGTGGTAATGGAGGTACAACCGGTAGCGATCATGGCGATGACTCCGGCCAGAGCCGACAAAGAGAGCGTTTTCTTCATTTTCTTTTCCTTATGTGTTTTGGTACTCAATGCCGCTTCCACCCCCACCAGGCGGAACCAGGCATAACAAAAACATGATTGCGCAAATCTCCGCGGCAAAATTCCGACAGATAATGCCGAAGCCGCATACTAACAAAATAATGCAAATAATTAATTTTGCAATCTAAATATAGCCTTATTTATTAATTAAATTTTTATTTTATACTGTAACATATTTTCAATAATAGATTTATATTATTAACAACGCAGTCTCCTCTTATTGACCAGACCCCAGGCCATTATGCATTTTTATGACTCTCGCCATGCCCGCTTGCCGTTATTTCAATCGTGAACTACCACCGGTGCCCCCTATTATTGCATAAGCCCGTCGGATATCGACAATAGACGACAACAAAGGCATAATGGTTTGGGCCCGGAATAATAAAATTCTTGGCGGCTTCGTTTTTCTCGTCAAAAAAAATATGACTTTGTACTGCATAGTGCTTTTATTGCAATATTATTCTTTTCTCTGCTTGTTTTTTTTCCCGCTTTACAGTATAATAAAAAAAATTAACGACAGGAAAAGACGCTATGGGGCTGAATCTTTGCGAACGGATTGCCGGGGAGCTCAAGGCGGAGATCAAGAGCGGGCGCTACCGGGCGCATGATAAATTTTACTCCGAAAAACAGTTGAGCACCCGTTTCGGTTGCAATGACGCTACCGTCCGCAAGGCGGTGGATCGCCTGGTCGCGTCTGGATTGCTTTACAAAAAGCCTTCTTCCGGGACATTTGTCGCACCGGATCGCAAAAACCGGTTGATTTTGCTTGTCATGCCCGGCAAGGACGATACCTTGTTGCGTCACTGTTATACCGGCGATCTGATGAATTCGCCGTATCGCTTTTATGAAATCCCGGAGCGCGAGTATCTCTCTTGCGTCGAAGATATCGAGCTTTTTTTCCCGGAAATATGCGGAGTATTTTTCTTCCGCGATCCGCGCTGGATTCGCGACAGTTTCAAGCTGCTTGATCAGAAAAACATTATTTCCGGCTTCTACGGCTCAAGCGTCCACGAAAAGCTCTTTGCCGACCGGCTGGCGCTTTTCTACAATGAGCGCGACGTGGTCGAGCTTGCCATGCGGCACTTGTGGCAGCAGGGGTGCCGCAACATCGGGTGTCTCGGCGGCGGAAATTGGGCGGCAACGCTTGAGCGACAGCGGCATTATCTCTTGTGGATGCAGAAAATGCGCCGTCTGCCCGATCCGGAATTGATCATCGATATTCCGCTTGGCGATGAACGTTACCGGAACATCGGCTATCTCACCGAACTGCTGCGCGAACAAAAGGGCAAAGTCGACGCCTTTTTTTGCGTCGCCGACGACGGCGCGGCGCTGTTGCTTCAGGCCGCCTTTCGCGCCGGGCTTGAAGTGCCTCGGCAGCTTAAAGTGATCGGCGTCAACGATTCTCCGATCTGCGAATTGATCGAACCGGGTATTTCGGCGGTTCATATTCCGATTCCCGAAGACTGCCTCAAACTGATCGGCGAAATGATCAACAAAATCGAAAACCGCCCTTTTGAAACCAAACTCACCTCCGGCATCAGCTTTGTCCGCCGCGGCAGCGCCTGATGGCACGATTCCGAATTTGAAAATTCCTCCTGTCTCGCAGATCATGGCGTAGCACTCTATTGATCTGCCCATATCTCTCTATTATTATTTATTCCACTATATAGCGGAATTGCAATTTTGATTTTCATTTCAATGAAAAAATAAAAATTTTGAGCTCAAAAATATTTTTTTTGGATTTTTTTTCGCGCCAGCATTGACATCGATGCCGCTGTATAGTATAATTTTATCAAACGTAAACGAAGGACAGTCGCAAACAACAAAGGTCTGAAAAATGAGAAATCGCCAAAAAACACATTTCACTCCGCCGGTTCTTATTTCCGATTTTCAATTTCCCGTTTGCCCGATCAAAGCAAAGCATAGCTTTACCCTGATCGAACTGCTCGTCGTGATTGCAATCATTGCGATTCTCGCCTCAATGCTGCTTCCGGCACTCAACAGGGCACGCGAGACCGCCAAACAAGCGAATTGCGTCAGCAATCAGAAGACGCTCGCGCTTCAGACCGCAATGTATGCCGGTGAAACCGGATTCTATATGCCGGTGAGCTCCAATGCCGCGCGCGCCTGGCAACATGCCCTGCTTGAACAAATGGGCATCACCAATTCGCGCACGATCAAAGTCCGTAACGGCGGCATCTGGGGCGCATTCCGCGACCCGAGCGCGGTCACCACCGACAACGATTGGTACAACTGGTTTCTCGACTATGGGTACAATGGTTTTCTCGGCGCTGCCGACAGGTGGCCATCTTCGGGTTACGATCTGAGTTCCGGCTCACTTGCCGCCTCCAATCAGCCGATGCGGCAGGGCAAAACCAAAATTCCATCGCGAGTGGTCATGTTCACCGACGCGGTCAGCACCGACGCTGCCGCCACCTGGCCAAGCGGAGTCAAACGCTCATGGAACGGCGCAACCCACAATCCCTTTTTCGGTACGTGGACGTATGCGATTCCGGTTCACAGCGGCAAGAGCGTTTACGCATTTGAGGATGGCCATGTGAGCGCGGTCCGGCAAATTCACAAAATCAAACCCGATTTCACCTGGATGCTGCGGCCGATTCCGTATGACTGGTTCTGGACCAACGGCGGATCGCACTGGGGTATTTGATCTTGAAACCAATCATTTCACTCTTTTTGCTCTTCTCGTTTTGGGGCGCATTTGCCGGAGACGGCGCGGACTTTGCCGCCAAGTATCCCGAACGCTGGAAACAACTGACGTCATCACTCAAGCTCCCGGAACTATCCGCCGCGCTTGTGCAAAACAACCCCGCCGCTGCCGGAAAACTCATTCTCGACACCTTGCGAGAAAGCCCGGCGAACCGTCATTACCACCTCGGGACCGCCATCAAAAACGGTATTAATCTTGATGATCTCGAACAGCGAACATTCAACGTCCAAGGGAAAAAAGCGACGCTGCCGCGCCGGAACGACGGCTATACCGACTGGAATTTCATTCCGCAGCAGCCGCAGAAATTGGACATGCAGTTTCCGTCGCTGATTTCGCGCTTCGGCGCACTCGGATTTCTCCTTGAGCAGTATGTCAAGACCGGCAACGGGCGTTTTCGCGACGCGGCGCAGTCGTGGCTGATCGATTTCACCCTCGCAAATCCGTATACGATGCCGCGCAAAAGCGCGCCGTCGCCGGAGAACGATTTCGGCCATCTGAAAGCGAGATCCAAGGCCGCGCGCGAAAATTACGCATGGCTGACACTTAACGCCGCGCTTCGGCTGCAAAGCTACATCGGCAGCTTCTTTGTCGCGCTTCAGCGTAATATTTTCGACGACGAAACCATGCTGCTCTGGCTTTCGTCGATTGAGGAGCACGCCGACTATCTTTACTCATGCGGGTTCAGCGACGGGAACTGGGGGACGAGCGAAATGCTCGCCTTGCTGTCGGCGGCGGGCGCGTTTCCGCAATTCAGCGCGGCGGAACGCTGGAAAACAGACGCGGTTAAGCGATATTGCGGCAATCTCGCCAAGTCGGTTTATCCCGACGGGGCGCAGGCCGAGCTGGCGCATATGTATGGTTACGGGGTATTGCGCGATACGATGACTTTTTGTGACAAAGCGGAAATTGCCGGGGCGGAGCTGCCACCGGATTTTCGCGATTCGCTCGTGCGCCAGATCGGATTTTATGCATTGATCACCAAGCCTGACGGAAATATGTTTGCCCACGGCGACTCCGATTCGGTATCATCCCAATATTTGCCGCAGCGACTGGAGATTGCCCGTAAACTGGGAAATGACGAGGCGCGCTGGCTCCTGAGCGGCGGAACCGCGGGGACGATGCCCGCGGGACTCCCGAGCCGCTTTTGCGAATGGAGCGGATTGCTCATTTCGCAAAGCGACTGGACGAGTGCGCGGCAGTGGATTTCATTTGACGTCGGTCCGTTCGGAATCGGGCATTATCATCCGGACAAGCTCGGAATCACGCTTTTTGCCGGACGCGAACTATTGACCGATCCGGGACGGTATGCTTACAACTGGGTCGGCGGCTGGACGCCGAACTATTTCGGAGCGACCGCCGGACACAACACGATTTCGATTGACGGTTGCGATCAATATATGCCGAAGTGGGACGACGAACAGAAGCCGGAGCATGAATTGCGTTCGGAAAAACCGATCCGGGACGCCCTCAACGTGATTACTCCCGAATTTGACCGTTTCCACGGGCGCGTCAACACCGGCTACCGCAAACCCGGCTTCGGAGCGAAGCTCGACGGCAAAGCGATTCATGACCGGACAATGCACTATCAGCGCGGGCGGTATATTCTGGTGTTCGACCGTATTTTCAGCGACCGTCCGCGCAAAATCGAGGCATTCTGGCACTTCGGCCCGGACTGCGAAAAGGTTTCCATCGAGAACAACGCCGCCGTCAGCCGAGACCCCGGCAAGACCAATTTGTTGATCCTCCCGATCGGCGAAGGGCTTGACGGCAAAATCCTGCGCGGCAGCGAAAAACCGCAACAGGGCTGGTACGCGCCGAGGATGAACGAAAAGCAACCGATTTCGACCGCGGTTTACAGCACTTCGCTCAAGGGCGACGGGGCATTCGGCTGGCTGCTGCTGCCGTTTGCCGGCGAACGCGCACCTGAGGCGTCGGTGAAACTGATCGCGCACCGGAGCAACGCGGCGGAGTTTGAACTCACCATCGACGGCAAAGTCGAAAAAATCACCATCCCGCTGGCGTTACCGGAATAACCACAGACCTCACGCAGAGCGAATGGCGAGCGTAATTAATTGGTGGCATGCGGCACGATAGCTTATTTCCCCGCCTTCGGTTCATGGCCGGCGTTCTTTGGGCTGTTGCGGGCTTGGAATCCTCCGTTCTGCTCAAAATCCGCCGCCGGACGCTCAATTTGACGCATCAACGGACAACTACGGACAACTACGGACGATTGCCTTGAATCCGTTGCGGTCGGTTGATGTCCGTTGTCGTCCGTTGCTCTTCGGACAAACTCCCGGAATTGTCGCTTGTCGGCCACTTATTTCCTGGCGAAGTCGCCGCGGCGGACGCGGTCGGCGAGGAGGCGGAAGCGGGGGATGGTGTGATCGTAGAAGAGTTGCCAGCCTTCGCAGAGGCGGCTTTGGTTGTGTTCGTCGCGGTTCTTGAGGCAGCAGCCGCGGCAGAATTCGAGGTGGCGGCAGGCGCGGCACTCCGGCGTCAAGACCGACTTGCGTTCTCCAAAGGCGTGGAAGCTTTCGGATTCGAAGCAGGCCGCGAGCGATGTTTCCGCGAGGTTGCCGAGCTTGAGCTCCGGGAGCACGTGGAAGTCGCAGGGGTAAACGTCGCCGTTGTGCTCCACCACCAGATAGTGCCGGCAATTCTCAGATCGGATGCAACAGTCGGCGAAGCCGGTTACCAACTGGTTGACAATCGAGTCAAAAAGCCGGATCGAAACCTTGCCGACGTCGTTTTTGTACCAGTAGTCGAAAATCGCGTTGTGAAACTCCCCCCATGCCCGGTTGCCGACCGAACAGTCGCGCCCCGGCTCGATGCACTCGATGTACTGGTGATAATCAATCCCCTTGCCGGTCAGGAAACGGTAAATATCGAGCGGTTTCGCCGCGTTGGCGGCGTTGACCAGCGTCAGCGCGTTGAATTCCACCCCGGAGCGGCGCAGCAGCCGGATCGCTTCGTCCACGGTGCGGAAGGTGCCGCGCCCGTCGGACGTCCGGCGGTTGCGGTCGTGAAGTGCCTCCGGCCCGTCGATGCTGAGCCCGACCAGAAAGTGGTGCTGCCGCAGGAACTTCGCCCATTCCGCCGTCAGCAAGGTGCCGTTGGTCTGCAACGCATTGGCCACCCGGCTTCCGGGGGGACAGTGCCGGGTCTGGAGCTCCACCGCGCGGCGGAAAAAATCGAGCCCCATCAGCGTCGGCTCCCCGCCCTGCCAGCCAAAGGTGTAAGTCGGCATCGGCGTGGCGAAAAAATCGACGATCATTTGCTCCAGCACCGCCTCGCTCATCCGCGGCTGCGGTCCGGGGTAGAGCTCGCTCTTTTTGAGGTAAAAGCAATAACGGCAGGCGAGATTGCAACTCCACGAAGCCGGTTTGATCAACAGTGAAAATTCGCGCATGGTGAACCATCGGGGTTGGGAACGTCAAAACTCTGTCTAATATGCCCCCGGAAGCCATTTTTTTCAAGTCCTAATCGCAAACCGGGATTTACAAAATGGCAAGCCGTGCTATATTGGTCTGTAAACCTAAAAAACATTATGAGACAATTCATGAAAAAGAAAAACATCATCTGGATTTTTTCCGACCAGCAGCCGGGGTATTCATTGAGTTGCAACGGCGACCCCAATGTTCGCACGCCCAACCTCGACCGGATGGCGGGCGACGGCTTCAACTTCCGGCGCGCGGTGTCGGGGTTTCCGCTCTGCTGTCCCTTTCGCGGGTCGCTCCTGACCGGGCTTTATCCCCACGAGTGCGTGCCCGGCCACGAGTACCGGATGCCGCCCGAGCTCCCCACCGCCGCCGACTTCTTCAACGCCGCCGGGTACGATACCGCCTACTTCGGCAAATGGCACCTCGACGGCTGCCGCAACAAAATCGACATCGACCGCACCGTTTTCTGGAATATCCCCAAAGAGCGGCGCGGCCGCTTCCAGACCTTCCTCGGCTACGACAACAACAATATGCAGTACGACTGCTACGTCCACGGCCACCGCCGCGACGAGGAAGTGCCGCTCTACCGGCTGCCGGGGTACGAAACCGACGACCTGAGCGACCTTTTGATCGACTACCTCGATACGCGCCGCGCGCCGGACCAGCCGTTTTTCGCGGTGCTCTCGGTTCAGCCGCCGCACAATCCCTACATCGCGCCGCCGGAGAATCTGCGGCACTACCAGCCCCAGAGCCTCAAACTCCGGCCCAACGTCGCCCACAACCCGACGGTCGAGAGCAAAGTCCGGCTCGACCTCGCCGGGATGTATGGGATGATCGAGAACATCGACGACAACGTCGGGCGCATCCTCGCGAGCGTCCGGCGCAACAACCTTGAAGAGGACACCTGGATTTTTTACTTCAGCGACCACGGCGACATGCACGGCTCGCACGGGCTTTTCAAGAAGACCAATCCGTATCAGGAGTCGATCGGCATTCCCTTTGTGGTCTGGAACGGCTGCTGTCACCATTATACCGACCATTACGTCGAAACCGAGAATCCGTACCCGCTCAACCATGTCGATATCCTGCCGACCTCGCTCGGGCTCGCCGGGCTTGAGGTGCCGGCCGACCTCCCCGGCTTCGACTATTCGCCGGTGATGCTCCGCAAACCGATTGAGAATCCGCCGCGGGCGGCGTATTTGCAGAACGTGGTGCCGACGAAACACTGCGACTCCTTTGACCGTCCCTACCGCGGGGTGCTGACGCTGGATAACTGGAAATACGTATGCAGTGAGGAGAGCGACATTTATCTCTTTGACCTCAATACCGACCCCTACGAGGAGATGAATCTCGCCTTCAACACCCGTTACCGGGTCAAACGCGCCGAGCTGCGGCAATTGACCGCCGACTTCGTCGCCGCCACCCGCGACGACTTCCAGATGCCGGAGTTCAAGGACTGAGCGGAAGACCGCGAATTCGGAACCCCGGGACACGGCAAAAAGGAAAAATCGGCATGGAACTCCATATTTTCAACGGCGACTGCGCTTTTGACGCGTGGCGCAAAGCAAACGGAAGCGGCCCGGCGCTGGTTTGGCGCGAAAATTATCTTGAGGGGCGCATTCCCGGCCCCGATACCGGGACGGCGGAGTTTGCGCGCATCCGCGCCGAAGAACTTCACGCGATGATGCCGGAGCTCGCGGAGGATAGACTTCTCGCCTCGCTCAACACCATGGACCGGACGCTCGCCGGACTGGCGGCGGGAGACACCGCCTATCTCTGGTTTGACGCGTGCATGTACGATCAAATGATGCTTGCCCGCATCCTCTTTCTCCTCGCCGACAGCCCGGCCGCGCTCGATCTGATCTGCGAAGACATCGCCTGGGGCGACCATCCCGAACTCTTCGCGAAACTTCAAAGCAGCGGCCGCCGCCTCGACCGTGACGACCGCGCCCTCTACGCCGCCGCCTGGCGGGCCTTTGCCGACGGCGCGGAAGCGATCAGAGCGCTGTTGCCGGAACCCGGAATCGCACGCTTCCCGTTCCTCGCCAAAGCGCTGACGCGCCGCCTCGAAGACTTCCTCGGCGCGGACGGTCTCGGCCGCAGCGAGCGCCAGCTCCTCGCCGTAATCGATGCGGGCAACCGTACCGGAAGTGAAATTTTCCGCGCCTTCAACAAACTTGAGGAACACCCCTTTATGGGCGACACCACGTGTTGGCGTCTTCTCGATAAACTGGCCGCCAAGGGGCGTTTAGTCATTGATCATATCGGAAAGCAAAACACGTACAGTCTCAAATAAAGACGCATCAGTCTGATTCATCCGGGCGAAATGGAACGACGGAAAAACGGCCGGAATGACTTGCAAAACAACGATCCGGATGCTATTTTGATAGGTACGAAATCAGTTCGAAACCTTTTTTCGGCATGACGAACTTTCGATCGCTGTCACCGTCGCGAGTGGCACTGTTTTTTTATCCGCAAAGGCGGCTGCGCCGTCCGGGATGATGGGTTTTATGAGTGGAATCGACCGAGGTCTTTCTATTGCGCGGCGGATCGCCGCCGTCGCGTTGCTGTTGCTGTTTTTCGCACCCCGGGCCGGGGCCGAGCTGGCGGCGGTGCCGAGTAAAACCCATCCCGAACCCGGATTCTGGGAACAAGTCGGCGACTTTTTCCTCCCCCACCTCGACCATCGCAAAATTCTGCTGGAGAAGCAGACCCCCTACTTTCTCGTCACCATCGAGGAGGATTTTCAGCACTACCGCCATCTCGTCTTCAACCCCAATCGCGGCTCGCAGGGGATCTGGAACCCCGCCGCGCCGGATGAGATCGTTTCGCGCTACTGCCGCTTCTCGACCCTGTTTCTCGCCGCAATCGACCGCGCGCCGCAGCGGGTGCTCTTCATCGGCCTCGGGGCGGGGATCGTGCCGCGCTTCGTCCGCGAGCGCTTTCCCCTCGCCTATATCGACATCGTGGAGATCGACCCCGAAATTCCCGCCATCGCCGAAGGCTATCTCGGATTTCGCCCCGACGACCGGATGAAGGTGATCACCGCCGACGGACGCGACTTCATCAACCGCACCAAAGAAAAGTACGACCTCATTTTCGTTGACGCCTACACCGCCGTGGAAATTCCTTTTCAACTGACCACGGTGGAGTTTTTCCGCCGGGTTCAGTCCGCCCTCGCCCCCGGCGGACTGATGCTCGCCAATGTCGCCAACCTCGGCAAAAAAGGGTTCATCGGTTCGGAAATCCGCACCGCGCGCGAAGTCTTCCCCGAGCTCGCGGTTTTCGCCTGTGGTGGCGACACCAACTATATGCTGATGGCGCGCAATCCGGGGCGGGTCGATGCCGAAAAGATGGCGGCCGCCGCCGCCAAGCTCCGGCTCCCCGACCACCCCGAGCTTGAATTCGCCGACATGCTGAAAACCCGGATGAGCGCCCCCGACCTTGCCAGGCTGACTCTCGATGCCCCGATCCTCAAAGATGACTTCGCTCCGGTCGAAACGTTGAGGTAAACCATGAGCCAGCGGATCAACGTCTATCTCATCGCTTTCGTCACCGGCTTCGCCATGATGAGTTTTGAGATGCTCGGCATCCGGGTGCTGACGCCTTATTTCGGAAGTTCGGTCTACGTGCTGGGGGCGATCATCGCGGTGGTGCTCGCCGGGCTCGCGCTCGGCTACGCCCTCGGCGGACGACTCGCCGACCGCGACGGGGGAAGCCGGACACTGCCGGTCTGGCTCGCGCTCGCGGCGTTCGCGCTCCTCGTTTTTCCACTCTACGGTCACGCCGTCGCGCGGGCGGTTTACCGGCTCGAACTTGAAGCGCGCGAGGGGGCGCTGCTTCTCTCGCTTTTGCTCTTTCTCGCCCCCTGCGTCTTTGTCGGGATGGCGACGCCGCTCCTGGTCAAGATGCGCGCCGCCGCCACCGGCAAGGTCGGAGCCGCCGCCGGCGACGTTTACGCGGTTTCCACCGCCGGAAGCATCGCCGGAACCTTGGTCACCACGTTTTATTTGATCACAACAATCGGCGTCGTCGCCGGAATCCTCCTCAACGGCGCGTTGCTCGCGGTAACTTCGCTCCTTGCCTTGTTGCTCTCCCGCTCCCGCGCCGGGTGAATTCAGCGAGGCTGATAGACGCCCATCCGGAAGTCGAGCCACCAGGGGACGTCGTGATAAAAGCGGTCGCGGTTGGCGGCGTGGTAGTCGGGGGTCCAACTGACTTTCTCTTTTTCCGCCGACTGTTTGGTTTTCAACGTCAAAAAGAGCTCGCTGGTGGAGGCTTCTCCCTCGGCCATTTCGGGGATTTCGTAGGGGACGCTCAGGATTTTCTCCGCCGTCGCGAGGTCGCCGGTCTCCAGCGCCGCGGCCGTCGCCAGCTGGCGGATCCGGCCGAGGCGGTGGGTCGCCGCGTCGGGCGGCAGATGCGCGGCAAACTCCGCCGCCAGACCGGTTTTCTGAAAAGTCGGCCAAGCCTCCCACAGCATCTCCACCTGATGCGGCAATGCGTTCAGCGCTTCGCGCCAGCACGCGAGGGCGCATTCGTCCATCTCCTGAAGCACGTAAATCATCGCTTTCGCCCGCTTAATCCGCGCCCGGGTTTCCGGCAGTTTCGCGGCGCAACGGTCGAGATAAGCGTGGGCCAGCGCAAATTGCTCGCGCTCGTAAGCCCCCAGTGCAAGCTGATAGTTGACCCAGCAATTCCCCGCCCCCGCCGGGGTCAAAGCGGCCCGGTGGAGCAAATCCTGCCACTCAGCCTCAACCATGAATGAAGGCAGATTGACCGCCTCTTCACCGGGGAGTTTCCCTGCCAGCAAGTCGAGCCACGGTTGCTGAAGGGGACCGCAAGTCCGGTCGCTGTACCGCGTCGAAACGCTGTGAAAGAAAGGTTTGCCGAGTTCGGCGCGCAACCGGTCCTCCAATGCGCCCTAGCCGGAACCGTCCTGAAGCACTTCGCCCGCCGGAAGTTCGGCAATATTACGCGCAACGTCTTCGAGCGCGTCAAAACCGGCGGAGGGAAGCATCTTCTCAAGCTCCGCCGCCGCCGCTTCGATCGCCGCGCCCCACTCGCCGTGCGCTTGGGCCGGGTCGAGGTCGAGCGCGCCGAAAGCCTCCATCCAGCAATACGCCGCGCCGGGGGCGAGCGGCATGCACCCGAGCTGGGTTTTGCCGAGCCCGCTCTGGATTTCGCAATAATGCGCCGCGCCGGGCTCGGCAAGGTACTCCTGCCAGTGGCGGCCGCCCGGACTTTGCCCCCAGACGAAGAGCTTGCGCCCCTTGAGCAAATGTCCGGAGGTATAAATCATCCCGCGCCCCGCTTTGTCCACCGCGGCTTCCCAGCGGCGCGGCGCATCCTCCATGTGAAAAAAGTAGTCGCGCGCCCCCGGATTGCGGGCGGGGTAACTCATGTCGATATTGTCGCAGAACGGCACCGCAACCACCCGGCCGCCCTCGGTAACCGCCTTGGTCGCCGGGACGATGACCCGGGTCTCCGGCGTTTCGTCAACGGCGAGGTTGCTCCACCAGTAGACCGGCGTCACCGTGTCATTAGGGTTGTCGATGCGGACGAAGCTGTGGAGGAAAGCGGCGTCATCGCCGGGCAAAAAGAAGTCGATTTGCCACGGCGTCCGGCGCTTGCGCTCCCATTCGTACATCCGCAGCACCGGATACGGCGCGCCCTCGACCCGGACCGCGTGCATCGGCGCAAAGGTGTAGGGAAAATGCCCCGGCCAGCCGAGATTCCACTCGATCCCCCCGGCGAACCAGGCGTTGCGCAAAGCGAGGTTGCCGGCCTGAAAGACCGGATTGACGTTAAGGAGTTCGCGCTCAAGTTTCTTGTCATAAAGCGACCACAGCCGGCCGCCGAATTCGAGAAGAAAGGTCGCCCGCAGCCGGTTGTTCTCAAGCACCGCGGTCTTGAACTCGCGCGGTTTGCGGTCGCGGTCGTAGCCGTTCCGGGTGGAGTAGGGCAGAATGTTCCACTCCGCGCCGTAGCCGAAGTGGCGGTACTCCTCGGGCGGCAATCCGGGATCGAATTCTTTGAACGCCGGCCGTTTCCGCTGCCGCACCAGCGGCGGGTACGGCGATTCGATTCCAAGTCCGCAGCAGGGCATGGTCCGGGAGGCAAGGCGCAATTCATTCATGGCGATTCCCTTTGAGCTAACCGTGAAACAGTGGTCAAATACGGTATCACGATTCAGCGAAAAATCCCGTCATAAATAAGAAAAAAAACAAAAAAGTTATCCCTGCCTCCTTCCATCACGCCCGATAAACCGGAAAAATTATTGATAAGGCTGATGCGCGGCTTCGGCCATCGCCGCGACATTTTGCGGCGGCACATTGGGCAGCAGAGCTTCGTGGCTCGGGCTAATCACCAGACAGGGGCCGAGGATGGAACGCACCCGGCGGACATCGGCGCGCACCTCGTCGGGGGTGCCGTGGATCAACAGATGCTGGGTGTCGATGCCGCCGCAGAAGGCGACTTGGCCCTTGAACCGGGCAAGCGACTCCGCATTCATATTGGCAGCGGCGGCCTGCAGCGGATGGAACATGTCGACGCCGAGGTCGATCAGACTCGGAATCACTTTGGCAATCGCACCGCAACTGTGGAGCACGACTTGCTTGCCGCCGGCGTGGCCGAGGTCGGTGAGTTCCCGGAAATACGGGAAGATGAATTCCTCGAAGCACTCCGGGCTGATCATGATATCGCGCTGGGTGCCGAAGTCGTTTCCGAAAAAGAAAGCGTCGAGATCCTCTCCCGCCTCTTTTATGAAGCGCTCGGTGCCGGCCAGATAAAAATCGACGATATGCCGGGTGACCGCCTTGACCACTTCGGGCGCAGTGTACATTTTGATGAAATAATTCTCCATTCCGAACATATCGCCGATGAGATGAAAAAATGGACTCCACATCCCGCCCGCCCGGTAACGGTCCCCGGCCGCCCGGAATTGCGCCAGCACCGGGCCAAAGTCAAATGCCGCCGGATCCGGCCACGGATAAGCATCCACCTCCGCCACCGACTCGCAGTCGGAGAAGACTCCGGCGCAACTCAGTCCCTCGCCTTTGCGCGGATTGGGAAAAGCCACGCCGCCGTTGCCGCGATAACATCCGTCGCAAGGGAGCCAAAAGAGATCATCGCCGAGCAACTCCCGTACCTCGTCATCGGTTCCGACTTTGAAATACGTCCGGTAAATCGGCCAGGTATCCCGATGGGGTTGCCCCATCCAAAATCCGCTTCGTGGTACTTTTTCACCGGCTACAATGCTATGCAACAGTTCTCTTCCGGTCATTTTAGCACCTTTCTATAATTTGAAAAAATGTTTTCGTGATCTACAGTATATAACGATAAGATAAACCGGCGACCCGCGAAGCGCAATTTTACCGATTCGCCATTTGTGATACCAAATCAACTTTGAGAAAAAATGAATCGAGAAGTCTTCCTTTTTTCGCCTGATGAGCCGGAACCGCCCGGGATTTTGCGGGCGGCGCGCTTTCCGTTGAATGATCGTCATTTTGAAACCGAGTACCGGCAGCCGATCTCGCACGCTTTGCACTATTACTTCTACAGCGGCGTCATCCGGACCCGACAGGGTGATTACCCGATCCACCCGGGGGATGTGACGTTGACCCCGAGCGGCTTCTCCGCCCGGTACGCGCTGGAAAACGCGGGGATGCATTTATGCATTCATTTTCGCTGCAAATCGGCAGGGGAATTCAAACTGCCGTTCCACTTTCCGGGTCGAACGTTGCCGGAGGATGTGATTTTCGCATTCCGCCGAGTCATCCAGTATCATGCCCAAGACGATCGGCCCGGATGCCGCACGGCGGCCGGGCTGTCGCTGCGAATACTGTTGTTTCTTCTCCATCAGTCACTTGGAGACAAACAAAACCGGGATCCGAATAGACTGAAAAAACTGCTCGACCACTTGGAGCGGAACCTGGAAAAGAAACATTGCGTGGCCGAGCTGGCACGCCAATCCGGCTGGAGCCAGACCCATCTGGAAAGACTCTTCAAACGACAGTACGGTTGCACGATCATGCAATACATCATGCAAAGCCGGATCGAACAAGCGCAAATTCTGCTGGAAAACAGCGATCTATCGATCAAGGAGGTCGGAATGTCGGTCGGGTACCGCACGCCGCAGGAGTTTTTCAAGCGCTTCCGCCAGATTACCGGGACGTCACCCTCGCTCTGGCGGATCGATCACACCTGACAGGTCAGGGCCGGAAATCCCGGCAGGCCTGGACGTAGGCGAGGATGTTTTCGAGCGGAACCTCCGGCTCGACCAAATGGGTCGGGGTGGGAAGCAGACCGCCTTTGGGGCCGGCGATTTCGAGGTTGCGGATGGTTTCGCGGTAGACTTCGTCCGGCGTGCCGTGCGGGAAGAGGGTCTGGGTGCCGAGCGTCCCCCAGAACGACAGCCGGTCGCCATACTTGGCGTGGATGTCGGCGAAAGACATGCACTCCGGCTGAACCGGATTCAGAATGTCGATCCCGGCCTCGATCAGGTCCTCGATAAAGGGTTCGACAAAGCCGCAGGAGTGATAGGCGATCAAAATATCCGGCCGGACCGCGCGCGCCGCCGCAATCACCCGGACCAGGCGCGGCTTGAGCCATTGGCGATAAAGATCGTGCGACATCATGATGGTGTGCTGCATGCCGATATCGTCGCCGAGGAAGAGCAAATCGGCACCGGCTTCGGCACCGGCGGCCGCCATTTGGCAGGCGAGACCGGTCACCCGGTCGAGGTGAAAGGCGACGGTCTCCTCGCCGCACAGCATATCGACCATCATCGCTTCCATTCCCCGCATGTACCAAGCGGTCTCCCATACCGAACACTGCTGGAGCTGCGAGACGAAATACCCCCGCTCGTGCCAGGCCGCGACCTCTTCGCGCAAACGCGGCACCGCAACAGGGTCAAAAACCGGATAGGGATAACTCTGATACTCGGCGAGCGTGGTAAAGTCGCGCATCGGCTGGTACATCCGGCTCATGTGCATCGACTCCGGGGTAGATTCGCGGGCCACTCCCCAGTGATCAATGGTGGTGTCCGGCAGAAAAGCAACTCCGGCGAAATATCGTTCGCGCCAGTCGGTAAACTCCTGCTTCAGCAATGAAACGCCGGACGAACGGATCGGGAAATCGAACTCGTTGACATAATCGCGGTGGCCGAACTTGCGTTCGAATTTATCCACCATGATCGGAGAAAGCGAAAAGGACGGCACCGCGCGCTCGATGCCGCGGCGGCGGAAAAGGTCGAGAAGATTCTGACGCGGAGTTTTCATATGACACCTTTTTAATATTGTTTCCGGCATTATATTTTTTGCGATCGATGCTATATTATAGCGTAAAGACTCTATCTTTAACATGGCAAAACCGGAACAATATATATGAAAAACGGAATTATCGATCATTGTTTCGCTCCGGCCGCGCCGGTGGCGGGGAGTCGATGCACCCTCCGCGCCGTCTGGCAGGTCGAAGCCGACCAAAGCTATCAGGTGAAGCGCAGCCGCCCCCGTCCGCTCGGGATTCTCCTGCGGACCCTGCGGGGCGCGGGAATCGTCCGCCTCGCCGACGGAGCGGTGATCCGGGCCCGGCCGGGAGAAGTGTTGCTCCTCGACAACGCCATGATCACCGCCTACGGCACCGCAAATGAAGAGTGGCAGTTCCGCTGGGTTGAATTTGAGGGGGAAGTTGCTTTGCCGCCGGGACAGCCGCTGCCGATCCCCAACCGGAGCTGGGAAGTTCCTTTTTTTGACCACATGCAGGAACTCGCCGGACGCTCCGATGCGGCTTCGGCATTGGCGGCGTCGGAGCTCTTCGGAGGGTATCTTTTGGGATTGCTTGCGGAAAGCGAGCGGCAGGGGCGGCAATGCGACCGCCGGATCGCCGAAACGCTCGACCGCATTGACCGGAGCGCGCCCCGCATCCCGCCGGTCGGCGAACTCGCGCGCCAATGCAACTTGTGCGAACGCCGCTTCCGCGCGCTGTTCCGCCGGGAAACCGGCGAGACACCCAAACAGTATTGCGAAAAAGTACGGCTCCGGCCCGCCGGGCATCTGTTGCTCGAGGGAAGCCGCCCGGTCAAGGAGATCGCCGCGATGCTCGGCTACCCCTCGCAATTCGCCTTCAGCGCCGCCTTTCGCAAGTGTTACGGCGTGCCGCCGTCGCGCTACCGCCAAGCCTGAGAAAGAACTACCCGATCCGGCCGTCGGGACCGGTTTCGGAGCTCATTTGTTGCAAGTCGGTCGCGCTCAAAAGCTCTTGCGGCAGGGCGGCGATCAGCGCATCGGCCTGAAGCGCCACCGCTGCGGGGTGAAAGTGATAGACGTCGCGCCAGTTCCGTTCGCGCTCAAGCGGGGCCATCGCGCCATAAAGATCGATGAGCGGCAGCCCGGCCTCGGCGGCAAGCCGTGCGGCAGTTGCATTGATCGCCTCCACCCGGCGGTTTTTGGCCTCATCGGTGAGCGGGGTGCTGGATACGACAAAAAGCTTCGCATCCGGGCACTTGGCGCGGATCAGCGCAAGGACGCGGCGGAACGCATCCTCCCACTCGGCGGGATCGGTGGATAGACTGTGCAAGCCGTTGTTGAACGTGATCAAATCATAACGGTACGAGCCGAGAATGAATTCAAGCTCCCGGAAATAGTCCGGGTCGGTCACACACTTGCTGGTTGCCCAAAAGGAGACGTTGAGCCGTTTCTCCAGCTTTTCGCGGACGAAACGCTGATAATCGTTGCAGATCGAGTCGCCGATCAGCAGCAGCCGCAAATGGTCGGCATCGGTGGCGTTGTAGGCGTAAGTGATCGACCACTCGATCGCTTCGCGCTGCCGCGAAGTTTGCTCAGGCTGAAAACAGGGAGCAAGTTCAACTCGGGAGGCCATCGTTCACTCCTTGGCCGGCGCCGCCGGCATTTGCTGCAAAAGCAATCGCGCCAAAATCGCCACCGGAGAAGCAAGATAAATGCCGCCGGACAAAATAAGTTCGCGGATTTCCTCAAAGGAAAAAAGCCCGACCTCAGTAATTTCATGGTCAGGCGCACACCGTGCCTCCCACTCCTGCTGCGAAAGGTCAACCCTGAAAAGATACGGCCGCTCCGGCATCCGGCAGGGGTGTTCGTGAAAGGCCGGAAGCGGCACAAAACGCCTCAGTTCGGCCACCCGGATCCCCGCTTCCTCGGCGAGTTCGCGCCGTGCCGCCTCGACCGGGGTTTCTCCCGATTCGGCCCCGCCCGCGGGAAGCTCCAGCGCCTCGTCGTTGAGCAGCGGCCGGATCACCCGCACCAGAACGACCGCGCGCTGCTCGACCACCGGCAGGATCACGGTCTGAAAGTGATCGTATTCGAGGGTATAGAACCCGTCACGGTCATTGACGTGAAAATAAGGATTGCGATGAAGTTCGCGGATCATCGGGTCAGCAGCCTCCGGCCCGAACGCACCCGTTCGCGCCAATAGTTGAGCAAATCGGTCATCGTCTGTTCAAACTTGATTTCCGGCTTCCAGCCGGTATGATTGGTGAACTTGGCGGTATCGGGCACCTGTAAGTCGGCGTCGATCGGGCGCAGCCGGGCGGGATCGGTTTCCACTCTGATCTGCTCTTTGGCAGTGGAGATTGAAACCAGGAAATCGAGCATTTCGCCGACCGTGCAACTGAAGTTGCCGCCGATGTTGTAGTAGCCGCCCGGCGTCGGATTGACAGTCAGCAGCATGTAATACGCCCGCACCGCGTCGCGGACGTCGCTCCAGGTCCGCAGCGATTCGAGGTTGCCGGTCCGCACCACCGGCGCAATCATCCCGGCCTCGATCATCGCAATCTGCTTGGCAAAAGTGGATTCGGCGAAAACGTCGCCCCGGCGCGGACCGGTGTGGGTGAACATCCTTGTCGTCATCACCTGCTGTCCGTATGCCTCGGCGTGAAAACGGCCGACCAGATCGGTGCCGACCTTGCTGATCGCATAAGGACTGGCGGGGTGAAAGGTGCACTCTTCATTGATCGGCAGTTTTTCGCGCGGCACCCGGCCGAAAACTTCGCTTGAGGCACAGACGTGAATCAACGGCGCAGTCCCCATGATCCGGCGCAGCGCTTCAAGCAGCCGGGCGGTGCCGAGAATATTGACGTCGAGGGTCTGGATCGGGCTTTCAAAGCTGGTCAGGGGATAACTCTGGGCGGCCAGGTGATAGACGTAATCGGGCCGGGCCTTTTCGACCGCGTGTTCCAGCGAAACCAAATCGGCAAGGTCGCCGTTGAGCAGAAAAACCCGGTCTTTGCGGTTGACCCGGTCGAGCAGATGTTCAATGTTGTCAAGCGGACTGCGCCAGCGGCACATGCCGTAAACCTCCCACTCGGTATGTGCCAGCAGATAATCGGCCAGATGACTGCCCACCATTCCGGTAATCCCGGTGATCAACGCCCGTTTCGCCATCGCAATCCTCCGTATTCTCAAAAATTTCGTTTCAACATCCGATAAGCCCCCGGCCAGCGGCAAAACGGCAGCCGGCCGAGCAAATTCCACAATTTCTCCAGGCGCGCCGAAAAACGGACGGCGGAAAAACAATTCCCGGCAAATCCGGACACACCGGACAAATCAATCGTTTCCGGCGAGACCACCAGGTCAAAAGTCTCACCGGCAGGAACCGCCGGCAGAAACCGCACCGCCGCCGGATGGTGCATGGCGGCCAGCGCCCCCGCAACCAATCCCGGCAAAGAAACATCGGTCGTCACCAGCGTCAACTCCGCATAAGGCGCCCCCAGCGCAACCGCCGCCGCCACCGCGGCGTCATCGAGCTCCGGAATCAGAATTGAGCGTGGATGGCGCACCAGCGCGGCCACGCCCGCCGCCGCCGCATAGGCGGAAATCCGGGAACAATATGTCAGCGGCAAAAAGCGGAAACGTTGAAGCAGCTCCGACTCCGGATCCGCCGGCAACGGCCGCGGCTCCCAGTTCATCTCGCCGACCTCGGCGCGGCTTTCGGCAAAAAGGCAGTTGCCGCATCCCCAGTCCTCCGCATTGAGCGCCGACATCGCTTCGTTTTTGTCCATGCGCTGCTTTTTTTCCCGGACCATTGCCCCGGTGACGTCAAAGTCATAACTCATCACCCCAAGAGCGGCAAGATTAACCGTCGGCGCCCCGGTCGCGGCAGCCCGCAACCCGAGTTCGATATCGGAATTCCCCCAGCCGCCGATCTGTTCGTTGCACCCCCGGAGCCGGTGCAAACGCTCGGCGGCCAGGATGAACAGACCGAATCCACTTGCCAATCCTTTGCTGAAAGCGTCGGGAGCAAGGAAAAAATCCGCCGCTCCGAGCAAACGCTCTATCGATTCGGGGGTGGTAAAATAAGCGCCGTCGTCACCGTAATTCGGCAAAAAACGGCGGGGAATTCCCATCATTGCATCCTCCGGCGAAAACCACGCCGATTGCCGGTGCTCAAGAAGCTCAAAAAGCGAATGCAACGCAAATCTGGTCAGCAGAATATCCGCCGGCATCATGCCGATATAACGACCGCGGGCACGGCGAAAAGCGACATTGAGACTCCGCGCGGTATGAAATGGCGTTTTGCCGTAATTGAGCGGCCGGGCCAGCTCAGGAGGGACTTCGACAAAGCGCACTATGGCGGCGGCGGCGGCGGAAAGTTTGAGCTCCGAGGACAAAGGCACATCGCTGTTCCAGTCGGTGAGCACCACCTCAAGCCGCTCCAGCACTCCGGCCTGTCCGGCGCTCCAGGCGAGAAAGTTCATCGACTGGACCAGCCGCCGCTTGAAGTCAAAACCGTAATTGTCGTTACGGCCGTTCAAGCAGATTGAAAGCGTAATTTCGCCCATCAGCAATCCTTTCCGTCAAAAAAAGTCTGTGCCAGAGTATAGGTTTCGGGGGTCCCGATATCGAGGAAACGGCCTTGCGAACGGAAGCCGCCAAGTTTGCCGGCGGCGGCCAGGCCGGGGAAAATATCGCGCTCAAGCGATAGCGCGATCCCTTCGGGAATCGCCGTCAGCGCGGCGCGGCGGAACGCATAAACGCCGCCGTTGACCCACCCCGGTCCGGTCACATCGCCTTTCTCGCGAAAACCGGTGATCCGCTCGCCGTCAAGAGTCACCGCGCCGTAACGCGCGATATCGGGAACTTGCGTCAGTGCCGCCGCAACTTCAAATCCGGATCGGCCGAACCAGTCGAGAAAGGCGGCGAAATCAAGGTCGAGAAAAGAGTCGCCGTTCATTGCCACCAAAGGGTCGCCCGGCGTCAAATCCGCCGCCAGGCGGATCGCCCCGGCGGTATCGAGCCGCTCCGGCTCGACCGAATAAAGCAACTCCGGCCAGCGCGGCTCCAGCGCCGATCGCACCGTATCGGCGCGATAGCCGCAGGCGAGGGTCACCGGCGTGATCTTGAAATGAGCGAGTTGCCGCAGCAGGAGTTCAACAAAGGGCCGTCCCGCCACTTCGGCAACCGCTTTCTGGCGGTCGCCGACCGCGGCCCGCAGCCGGGAGCCGAGGCCGCCGGCAAGGACGATGGCGCCGGTCATTCCTCAAGTTCCTCCGAATAACTGAGTTGCGAATACATCGTCACCTGACTCCCGGCCGACTCAAAGTGGAACGGCACCCGGAGCATCGGCGACAGCGCCGCGCAAACTTTTTCGCGGAACTCCGGCTCGACGAAGACCAGCAGGAAGCCGCCGCCGCCCGCGCCGAGAATTTTGCCGCCCGAAGCCCCCGCCCGGCGGGCGGCGGCATACGCCTGGTCGATCAGCGAGTTGCTGACCTGGCTTCCGAGTTTGCATTTGAGCTGCCAGGTGCGGTCAAGCAAAGTGCCGAACTCACACAGCGGCGCATCGGAATTGAGAAGGTCAAAAGCCTCTCCGGTCAGGGCTTTCATCGCCAGCAGCCGCGCGGTATTGTCCTTGAGGTTGGCGATCTGCTCTTTTTGGATATCGCTCGAATAGCGGGTGAATCCGGTGAAGAACAATAGACAGCGCTGCTCCAAAGCGGCGATCCGGGACCGGGGAATGGTGATCGGGGTCACCGCGTAGCCGCCGCCGACCTGAAAATCAATCCGGTTGAGGCCGCCGAAAGCGACCGCGATCTGATCCTGACTGCCGACGTTTTCGCCGAGCCGGTTCTGCTCGATGTCGATCGCCCGGTCGGCAAGCTGGCGCTTGGAGGCGATCCGGCCGGTCAGCGCCTGAATGCCCTGCAGGAAACCGACCGTGAAAGCCGAACTCGACCCGATCCCGGACATCGCCGGAATATCGCTGGTGTGAACCATTTCGATCCCGTAAGGCAGATTCATCTGCTCGAGCACCGCGCGGACCACCGGATGTTTGATTTCGGCGATGGTGGCGGTCTCTTCGCGATTGGTGTAGCGGATGCGGTATTTGTAGTCAAAAAAAGGCGGCAGCTCGCGGGTCATGATGTAACAGTACTTATTGATCGTCACACTGAGCACGGTGGCGCCGTGTTCCCGGTAAAATGACGGAAAATCGGTACCCCCGCCGAAAAAAGAAATGCGAAATGGCGTCCGGGTCAAAATCATAAGCTGCTCCTGATCAATTCTGAACTATCAGCCTCACTTGCCAATCAAACCCTTGTCCAGAAATTCGTCACGGCGGGACAGGATCGGATTTTTGATCGGCCACCACAAATTGAACCGGGGATCGTTCCATGCCACCGTGAACTGACCCTCGGCGCCGTCGTACAAGGTGTTCTGCTTGTAATGAAAAATCGCCTTGTCCGACAGCACCACGTGGCCGTTGCCGTGCTTCGGCGGAATCAACACCTGATAACGGTTGCGGTCGGAGAGGGCGAAGCCCTGCCACTTGCCGAAATCCGGCGATCCGGAGTCGTAATTGAGCACCACCAGATAAAAGTTCCCGGACATGCAACTGACCAGCTTCCAGGTATTCTGGTCGCCGTGAATCCCGCGCAGCACGTGACGACTTGACACCGAAATATCGTCCTGTATAAAATCGACCCCGATCCCCGCCGCCTGATAACTTTCGCGGTTGTAAGTTTCGACGTATTCGCCGCGAAAATCCTCAAAAATCGAGGGCTTGATCAGCAGCACGCCTGGAAGTTGGGTTTTTTCCACCGTCAACATTTGATTCATCCTTTCGGTTTCCACACCAGCATGCTGGATTCATGCAACACCCCGCCCAGTTCCGGGCGAAAGGCGGCGACAATTTCGATTTCTCCGGCCGCCTCAAGTTCCCGCAGCCGCCGGTAATACCCATCGAGATATCGACGTTTGCGACAGTAGCGCAGCGCCGGCTCATCGAGCGGATCGGCCGGATCGTAAAATTCAAGCACCGGCTCGTACTGCATCACAATCGCCGGGCGGATGCGCCGTAGCCAGCTCAAAACTTCCTCGAAATCGGTCCCGAGCTGTTCAAAGGCGTGGATGGTCACAATCGCCGCCCCGGCCGGAATCGCCGGCGCGGCGGCGACAGCGGTCATGTCAAAAACTTCGCCCCGGATATTTCGTCCGAGCATCCCGCCGAGGGTATCGGCGATCCGCTTCGAAGCCTGCGTCCAGTCACAGCCGCGAAGCCGGGCGGCGGGGAACTGCCCGGCGAGCATCAACAGAGTCTGGCAACTGCCGCAACCGAGCTCCCAAATCTCGTCGATCCCGCGCAAATATCGCTCAAAATGACTCCGGCGCGCCTCTCGTGATTGATCGTATTCATGCTGAAGATTGGGCGAAACG
>JBFWIO010000002.1:0-28391 GCA_050255955.1 Victivallaceae bacterium | reverse complement strand
ATCGAAAAAATGCTACAGTCTGATCCAACGCAAAGATATTTATCGTGGTCGGATTTGCTCAAGGATATTGAGAAGCAAAACCTTAACTGACTGCTGAAGCATATTTTTCTCTTCCAACTACATGACAAGTTGGAATCTGTTTCCACAAACGAAAATAGACTTTTGGACATTTTCGTTCCCTGCAATCAACTATTTTTAATTTTTCGTGATGGTCATTACGCAAACTGGGTGTCCACTTAAAGGCAAAAAAGGCGGCCAGCGGATTGCGCTACAGTGATCATGGGCCATCCGGAACATATCGCTCCCATAAACAAAAACCCCGGTTTTTCAACCGGGGGCTAATGTTGCTTCATCCTTTCAAGACGGCCAACGGGGTCAGGCGGACTTGGGGCTCGATCAGGTCGAGTTCGGACTCGATCACTTCGTCGATTGCTTTGTAGGCTTGCGGGGCTTCGGAGAGGTCGAGGCTTCCCTTGGCCTTGCCGTATTTGCGGTAGGGCTTCCAGCGCTCGCAGACGATGCCTGACATCGCCTCGTCGCACTCCGCTTCGTTCAACGTCGAACAGGCCGCGATCCGGCTCATCCGGCGGCCCGCGCCGTGGGAACAACTCATAAATGACTCCGGATTTCCCAAGCCCCGCACAATGTAACTCGCCGTTCCCATCGAGCCCGGGATAATCCCGATTTCGTCAAGCTTGGCGCTCGTCGCGCCCTTGCGGTGAATGCACAGCTTTTCGCCGAAATGCTCCTCGAACGCCGCGTAGTTGTGGTGAATATTGACCTCGCGCAAAAATGCCGCCTCCGGCACGAATTCGGCAAAAGTCTCCTTCATCGCCGCCATCATCCGGCGACGGTTTTCCTGCGCGTAACGCAGCGCGAAAAGCATGTCGCGGAAGTAATCGTGACCCTCCTGCTCCTCAATCGGCAGAAACGCCAGATCGGGGTCGGGGAGCTTCACGTGATAACGCTCGTTGAGCTTGCGCGCCTTGTGGTGATAGAGCTCCTCCACCCGTTTTCCGAGGTTGCGGCTTCCCGAGTGAATCATCAGCCAGACGAAGCCCGCGTCGGATTGCTGAATCTCGATAAAGTGGTTGCCGCCGCCCAGGGTGCCGAGGTTTTTGCGGTCGAGCGCGTTGGCGAAATTGGCCACCTGGCCGTTATTCGCGAGATACGACTCAAAGCCGTCCCACTCCTGGGCGACCGGGTGCGAAACGCCTTCGCCGACCGGAATGCGCGCTTTCAATTTCTCCTGAATGGCGCGCCGGAAATCCATCCGCGCCAGACGCCCGGCCGGGACATCGGTCTCCACCGCCACCATCCCGCAGCCGATATCCACACCCACCGCGCTCGGAATCACCGCGTCCCGCGCCGCGATCACGCCGCCAATCGGCATGCCGTAGCCCAAGTGACAGTCGGGCATCAACGCCACGTGATGCGCCAGCGCCGGATGCGCGGCGAGGTTCGCCGCCTGCTGCATCGCGCCGGGTTCGAGGTCGGCGCACCAGCTTTTGACCGGAATGCGATAGCTTGCTTCTGATTTGATCCATTTCATTTTTTCACCTCTATACTGTATTGTCCATTGGCTTTGTTTTCAAGTTCAAACCGGCGTCACAATGCCGATTTTCCATGCGGTACCATCGGATGAAAACGGCAATTGAGTATTTTCGGTCTGCCCCCGGTCTGGAAACAACAATGCCCGCGGATGCTTATTGACCGGTTTTTTTTATTTTTTTGTCCCGCAAAGGTTGCTTTCTGATTTGTTTTCTGCTATAATTCAAAAGGTCGCGAAGTTTCTGTTTCACTCTTCGAAAAATAGAGATATGTTCAAATTCAGGAGGGCTTGTATGAAGAACTGTCACCAGGCGCGCTTTACGCTGATCGAACTTCTGGTGGTGATCGCCATCATCGCCATCCTCGCCTCCATGCTGCTGCCCGCCCTCAACAAGGCTCGCGGCAAAGCCCGCGAAGCCCAATGCGTCAGCCAGAATAAACAAATCTCGCTCGCCATGATGATGTATGTCAATGAATCCCAGGATTTCTTTCCCACCTACAGCCAGACCATCGGCACCGCCGGCATCCGCTGGGTCGACCGGCTGATCTACACGCGCAACATCACCGTCGGCAAAAATCTCTGCTGTCCTTTGATCTCCGACTATCCCTACGGCTCAAGCGCCGAACCCTTCAGCAGCGTGATCACCCGCTATGTCCGCAACTTCAACTTCAACGACATTTCCCTCAACACCACCGTCCCCAAAGACTATATCGCCTACGGCTACAACTGGCGCTATCTCGGCTACTCCACCACCCCCGCCAAAGCCGGTAAAGTCAAAAAACCCGCCGCCACCATCCTCACCGCCGAAACCATCTACAAACCCAATATGCTCACCGACGCCCGCGGCATCTATTACGCCGACCGCCTCTCCAACCACGCCAGCAGCGGCGTCTATCCCCGCCACGGCAAAAATCTGGTGGTCAGCTGGGTCGACGGCCATGCCTCGATTCAGGGCGTCATCGGCCAGCCCCTCGCCAACATCTCCACCGAATTCGAAAACAAGGTCTACGGCGTCTATCCTTTCCAGAAAGGCAGCACCGTCGGCGATGCGGACAACTACTGGGATCTCGAATAACCGCCCCCCCCCCTGCGCTCAGGAAACTCGCCCGCGAAGCGAACACAAATGCCGCGCACTTGATTTTCGGCGAATCAACGTGTATATTGCCGTTCCGAATTTTGCAAAGAGGGGTATATGAACCGCCGGTTGACTGCCAGTCTCGAAGACTACATCGAAGCGATCGCCGAATTGATCGCCGTGGAAGGACACGCCCATACCAAGGACATCGCCGACAAACTCAAAGTCAAAATGCCCTCGGTCACCGGCGCGCTGCGCCAGCTTGCGGCGCTCGATTACATCGTCTACAACACCCACTGCCCGGTCGAACTGACCCCGGCGGGACAAACGTATGCCGAAAAGGTGATCCACCGCCACGGCGTGCTCAAAAAATTCTTCGCCGAAGTCCTCGGCCTCCCCGCCGACCGGGCTTCGGAAACCGCCTGCAAGCTGGAGCACGACATTGACGAGGAGGCGATAGAGCGCTTCATTATTTTCTCCGAAGCGATCACCGGACGCAGCGACGCGCGTTCGCTTCAGACCTTTCTCACCGAGGCGATGGGGAATCTGGCCGATCCCGGGTACCGGCGGCTCTGCGTGTTGAGCGACCTCGCCCCCGGCGGGAGTGCGGTGATCGAACGCTGGGGCCGCAATCTCCGTGAACCCGAAAAAATCGGGGCGGCTCCCGGCGACGCCATCCGTCTCGAATCAGTCGCTCTCGACCGGAGCACCAAAGATTTCCTGGTCGGCGGCAGGCGGCTCCGGCTCACCCCGGAGGAAGCGGAAAATATCTGGGTCAGAAAATCGGAATGAACAAGCAATGAACCGGGTTTGCCAGGAAATTCTGATGCGCGCTTGCACCATTGTATTGTGTGCGACTTTCCTGTTGTCCGGAATCCTCCACGACCGCCTGCATTATGCCGGTCACGGCGGCGGCAAAGAGGCGGCCGGCGCGGCCTTCATTTCCGCCGGTCATGCCCTCGATGCGATCGCCGGGCACGACGGCGGGGAATTGTGCCCGCTTTGCGCCGGCTTGCTCGAATTCTTTCTTGCCGACGGGCAAGTGGATGTACCGCTTACCTTTGCGACGGCGGAAGAACCCGTCTGCGACGGCGGAATTGCCCCTTCCGCGACGCCGTTCTTCCACCAGCCCCGCGCGCCTCCCGCCTTTTCGTGTTAACCCGATGATCGCGACGCGCCGACCGGAAATCCCGGCCGGAGTGTTCATTCGTCTTACCTTGGAGCCGATTGCAAAAGTTCTTTCGGCCGCCCGAAAAGTCTGTTTCCCCACCTGACCGGCAGCGATTTCTGGACATACCGCCTCGGGTATGCCCCTCAATCTACCCGGCAATGCGGAAAAACATCCCCTTTCGGATCGATCCAAAATAATTTTTGCAATCGGCTCCCCGATCAATTGAAACACGAAATCTGAATTATGAAAAAATACCATTTTACGCTCATCGAACTCCTGGTGGTGATTGCCATCATCGCCATTCTGGCCGGGTTACTGCTGCCTTCACTCAACAAAGCGCGCAACAAAGCCCGTTCGGTTCAGTGCCTCAACAACCTCAAACAGTGTGGTCTCGCCCTGAACTCCTATTGCGACAACTGGGGCGGCGTCTACCCGGTCGTCCACGGCGGAGATTTCGCCAACGTGGTGGAGCTCGATCCCGAACCGGCCTGGTACGGGTATCTCGACAAATACGGCCTTGAACCCAAACATCTGCGCTGTCCGTCCGACCCGGCGACCAAACCGGGCTTCAGGGAAGATTCCGGCAGTGAGGACTATGCCAATATTCCGGATCACGATCCGGCCTGGAATCCGGCCACCGACTGGTGGCAGGCCCGGCAGAGTTACATGATCAATGCGATGACCACATTCAACAAAAAGCGTGACGTGCTTCGCAACTCAAGCTTTTACATCGTCATTGCCGAACGCGGCGGCGATCAGCCGGGCACCGAGCCAAACTCGCTTTATCACCAGTGTTATCACGCGATGGGAGCGATCCCGGATTGGGAAACCCGGATCGAAAAAAAGCGCCATGACGACGCCTCCAACTATCTTTACGCCGACGGCCACGCCGCCAATCGCCGTTTTGAGGAAACGATCGGGAGTCGCAGCGACAGCAACGACGGCCGTCAGAGCAATCACCACTTCATCAAAGAGTGGGGCGGCGACCGGTATTATCCTGTCGAGTGACCCCTCTGCCGCCGCGTCCGACTCCGGGCGCGGCGGCAGGAGTAGAGGCCTTGGGCTATTTCCCCCGGCAAAGCGACGGCAAAGTGACGGCAAAGTGACGGCTCAACTCAATTGTCACAACCTGTTTCAGGAAAAGAATTTTCGATTCAAATAAAAAAAAGGCACCGGATCGCAATGGATTTCCGTCAAATGACGGCAGCGGCTTGAGATCGGCGCAAGCGCGACGCCACCCCCCCCTGGCGGGAACAAAAAAACCGCCGGTAAGGCGGTTGCGCAAGAGGGGGCGTGACGACAGGATGCGGCAGGATCAGGGTTGCGGCTTGTCGACCGGATTCTTTTTGGGCAGGGGTCTGGTCAGGCGTTCGAATTCGGCGTTGACGACCTCGTCTTCGTTCTTGTTCTGATCACCCTTGAGCTTGGCGAGCTGTTTTTCCAGATTTTCGATCCGCTTCAGGCGGTCGGCCTGGACGGCCTCGTAATCCTGTTTCAGGAGAGCCATGATCTGATCTTTGGCTTCCGGGCGTTTACTCTCGGGCAGGTTGCGGTACTGGCGGCAGAGCGCCTGTATTTCGGCCCGGCGCTTCTGAACTTCAGCCGGAACCTTGTGTTCTTTCTTGACCTCCTGAGGCGCGGCCGCGGGCGGTTTGGACTCCTCCGCACAAACGGCGGCGGCAACCATTCCGGCAATCAGGATCAAACCAAACTTATTCATGCTTCTCTCCGGCTTATTGTTCGGTGATGGCGATGCGCCACGGATTCTGCTTGAGCTCGGTAACTTTGTCGGAAAGCGCCGCCAATTCGCCGGCGCCGTCCCACGAGAGCCGCAGTTCCTCGGGCTTCGCCGGGGCACAGTCAGGGGACATCATTCCGTCCAAGACCACCACGCAGAGACCGATCAGCACTCCCGCCGCGGTAGCCATCACGAAGCGGGTCAGCCGCTTGCGGCGGCGGTGCTGGATCAACTTCAGCCGGATTTCGGCAAACGGCGGGGTCTGGAGCCCGCGCTCCGGCAGCGCCAGCACCATTTTTTCGAAATCATCGTTGATCATCTTTCAACCCTTTCCGTAAAAACGTCATACAATAATGCATCCGGCTCAGCGCAGTGTTGAGCGGGCACTTCTGCAACTCGGCAATTTCTTTGAAACTCAACCCCGAGCGGCGCAACTGAAACACTTCCCGCTGCAGCGGCGGCAGCAACTCCAGCAACCGGTCCACCCGGGCGGCCATATCCTCAAACGACTCCGTCTCGTCAGGCAAATCCGGCTCGCCGGCGGAATCCGGCAACTCGCCGTCCAGCGTCAGGGTGACGAATCTGCCGCGCCGCGCCCCGTTGCGGAAGTGCTGCATCAGCAAATTGCGGGCGACCTGAAAACTCCACGCCGCGAACCGCTCCGGATTGCGGCAGCTGCCGATCTTATCGAAAATCCGGATCCACAACTCCTGAAAAAGATCATCGGCATTGGCCCGGTCCCCGTTCAGCATCCGGTTGAAGTACGCATAAAACGGGAGCCTGAACCGCCGGTAGAGTTCTTCCGCCGCGCCATCGTCGCCTTTGGCACAGCGCTCCACCAGTTCGGCATCCGTCGAAATGACTTCTTCCTTTACCATACAAGACGCCCCTTGCCGAAAAATATTTTCCGCCGAAATGAAAAAAGAAAATCCGGACCCCGTCTGTCCGGGCTTCGCTTACGGCTGTTCCTCAAAGACCACGTCGTCGAAATATGCGCCGGCGTCGTCCTGTCCGTAGTTGGCGACGATGATGAAACGCGCGTATTTGGCGCCCGGCCAGAATTTGTCGTAGGGGGCGCCGTCTTTGGCCTGGCCGGAGATGGTGACGCTGTATTCCTTCCAGTCGGCCGGAATTTTGCCGAGGAGAATACTGTAGCAATGACCGGCCGCCAAATCGTGGAATCGGACCGCGGCATCCTTTGCCACCGCAACTTTGAGGGGCGCGGCCAAAGTGAGATCCCAGCCGTCGCCGTTTTTGGCGGCGTCCTTGACGGTCAGCAGGTTGCGGTTGGGCAGATCGCTCAGGTCGGCTTTGGCGTTGAGTGCGAGCATCATCGTCTTTTTCCACTTGGCGGCGTCGGCCACCCGGATTACGGTGTCGCCCGGTTTGGCGTCGGCGAGCACCACGGTTTCGCTGCCGGCGATCGGATTGACGGTATTGCGCAGAATCGGCGCTTTGTTGGCGTCAAGCAGTGTCAACCCGATATAGGCGTTGCTCAAATTCTGCGGATTTTTGGACTTCGCGGCGACGGCGAGCTTGTAGGTTTTGTCCGGCTTGATTTCGATCGTCTCCGGCGAATAGACCCAGGCCGACTTTTCGGTGATTTCGAAACTGTTCTTGCCGGTTTTGGCATTTTCCGGACTCAGCACCGTCTTGCCCCAGGCGGTTCCCTCGGCATCGCCGCTCGGGAAAAGATTTTCGGCTCCGGCCGTGAACAGAGTGCCGGCGGCAAGCAGCGTCAGCGCGAATTTCATGATTTGACCTCCTTTGAGTCGATTAAAGCTTTACTTATTTGCGATTTACAAGATGTATGCATTCGCCGTGAAGCGCGTGAAGCGCCTCCATCACCCCCTCGGCGAGGGTCGGATGCGGCCAGACCGTGTCGCCGAGCTCGCGGGACGTAATTCCGCGCGCGATCATCGGACTCAGCGGACCGACGATGTCGGAGACGTGCGCCCCCGCGGCGTGGATGCCCAGCACCCGGTCGGTGGCGGCGTCGGCGATCACCTTGATGAAACCCTCGGTCTCATCCATCGCCAGCGCCTTGCCGAGCCCGGCAAGGGGAAACTTGCCGACCCGGAAGTTCAGACCGGCAGCTTCGCATTCGGCCTCGGTCAAACCGGCGGATGCGAGTTCCGGGTTGGTAAAGATACACCCGATCCCGCCGGGAAGCAAGTCGACCGGCTGATTTTTTGCAAGATGCGCCACCGCCGCCAGCGCCGACGCGCTCGCGTAGTGGGCCAGCATCGGGTAACGCGCCACCGCGTCGCCGACCGCGTAAATATGGGGTTGCACCGTCTGGAACGAAGCATTGACGTCAATGAAGCCGCGCGCGTCGCACGACACGCCGGCGGCGGGCAGATTGAGGCGCGCGGTATTGGGCTTGCGCCCGATTGCGAGGAGGAGGTAATCGGCGGTGATTTCGAGTTCGCCGGCTTTCAGGCGCACTTCGGTTTCGCCGGGGGTGACGGTGTCGAGGCGGGTTGAGGTGAGAATCTTCACGCCCTCCATCTTCAACCGGCGGGTCAGCAGCTTGACGGCGTCGGGATCGGTCTGGGGAAGCAGCGTGTCGAGCATCTCGATTAAGGTCACTTCGACCCCGAGCGAGGCAAAGAGCGAGGCGAATTCGCAGCCGATTACGCCGCCGCCGAGAATGGCGAGGCGCTTCGGCAGTTCCGGCAGCGCCAGCATCGCGCTTGAGTCGAGAATCCGGGGATGCGCCGGCACCCGGCCGGGATGGATCGGCACGCTGCCGGGCGCGAGCAAAAAGTGCTTCGCCGTGATCGAATCCGCGCCATCGCCGACCGCAAGTTCGGCGGGGGAAACAAAGGCGCCGACGCCGTTGAACACGGCAACCTGGTTGGCCTTGAGGAGCGAAGCGACGCCGTTGGCGAGCTTGGCAATCACCGCGTCCTTGCGCCGGAGCATCGCCGGGTAATCAATCGTGACGCAGCCTTCGACATTGACGCCGAAGCGGCCGGCACGGCGGACATGGCGCAATGCTTCGGCCGACGCCAGCAATGTTTTGGTCGGAATGCACCCCCAGTGGAGGCAGACGCCGCCGGGGGCTTCGCAAGTCACCAGCGCGGCTTTCAAACCGAGCTGGGCGGCGCGGATCGCGCCGGTATAGCCGGCCGGGCCGCCGCCGACTACGCATAGATCAAATTGGTGAAACATCATTCATCTTTCGTTATTTTTCATTAAATTACACAGCTTCGCGCATTTTTGCAATGGGGAAATAAATTTTCGTTTGACATTCCGCAACTGGAATGATATTATAAACAAAAATCCGCATGGCATTTACAAGATTGGAAAGGGCAACAGTATGGCAAAGGTGCGTTTTGGTCTGATCGGTTGCGGCAAGATCGCGGAAGCCAACCATTTTCCGGAAGTTCTCTCGCTCGGCAAAGACGGTGAAATTGTCGCCATGTACGACATCAAACCGGGCGCCGCCGCCAAACTGGCCAAGAAATTCAAATCAAAGGCGGTCATCTGCAAGTCCGAAGCCGAACTCCTTGCCGCCGACATCGACGCGGTGATCATCGCCACTCCCAATTGCTTCCACTATCCCCAGACCCTCGCCGCCCTCAACGCCGGCAAGCACGTGCTGGTGGAGAAACCGATGGCCTCGCGCATCGCCGACGCCGATGCGATGATCGACCTCGCCCGCAAAAAGAAACTGGTGCTCCACGTCAACCAGTCAATGCGTTACGTGCCGCTGTGGTGCGAAATCAAGCGCCGGCTCGATGCCGGTGCGATCGGCACGCCGATCCACGCGCGCTGCCTGCGCGCCGCCAGCGCCAGCCCCGACGTCGGCTGGTCCAAGGGCGCGACCTGGTTCGTCCAGAAAAAATACGAAGGCAGCCTGGTCACCGACATCGCGGTTCACATGGCGGACGCGCTGCAATGGTTCTTCGGCCCGGTCAAGTCGATCCTGGCGCTCAACCGCAACCGCACCCATGAAGTGCCGGACAACGTCAACGCGCTGCTCGACTTCGCCAACGGCGCGACCGGATCGCTGGAGTTGAGCTGGACGTTCCCGACCGGCTGCGGCGCGCTGGAGCTCTATGGCGAAAAAGGAACGCTGCGGATGCTTGCCGACGGCAGCGGCTTTGAGATCATCCCGGCCGGCGGCAAAGCGCCGACGGTGGTCAAGGCCGCCGACGTCCCCGCCGTCGCCAACTCCCACGCCTGCTTTGTCGAGGAAGTCCGCAACGCCGCCGCCGACGGCTGGCTGATCGGCCGCAACGCGCTGGCGCTGTGCTGCGCGATCATCGAGTCCGACCTGGCCCAGGCCGCGATCAAACCGCAGTACCGCAAGGCCCCCGCCGCCCCGGCCAAGAAAGCCGCCCCGGCCAAAGCCGCGGTCAAAGCCGCTCCGGCCAAAAAGGCCGCTCCGGTGAAAGCCGCCGTCAAGGCCCCGGCCAAGAAAGCCGCTCCGGCCAAAGCTCCGGTTGCCAAAGCTCCGGTTGCCAAAGCTCCGGTTGCCAAAGCTCCGGTAGCCAAAGCTCCGGTAGCCAAAGCTCCGGCCAAAAAAGCCGCCGCCAAGAAAAAATAACCGGCATTGCCAAAATCCCGCATGCCGGGATTTTTTCATCAAGTTTTTATCAAGGGAACCTCTAAACATTGGCTTGAGTTGAAAAATAGCGAATTGCGGTTCGGAACCGTGATTTTTCGCGCGGCTGGCTACCAGAGGTAACCAGCCGCGCGAAAAGTCGCGGATACGGACGCAAGGCGCAGTTTTCAGCCAAGTGTCCAATTTTTAGAGGTGCCCTCAATCCTTAAAAAAGGCACTTCTTATGAAAATCGGACTCAGCACCTACAGCATCCACCGCGCCATCAAAGCGGGCGAATTTGACGTTCTCGGCGCGATCCGCTGGATCGCCGAAAACGGCGGCGAACATGTCGAGATCGTCCCCTCCGGCTTCACGTTGACCGGCGACGAAGCGTTGATCAAGGCGGTGAAGAAACAGGCGTCGAAGAGCAAGATCGCTCTTTCGAGCTACACCATCGGGGCCAATTTCGTCACCGCCGGCGAGGATGCCCACGAGATCACCAAAAGCGAACGCAAAGCCGAAATCGAACGGGTCAAAAAGGAAGTCGAAGTCGCCGCCAAGCTCGGGGTCAAACTGATGCGCCACGACGTCGGCTACCGGGTCAAGGAAAAGTGCACTCTCGCCTACTTTGAGAAAGACCTGCCGAAAGTGGCCGACGCCTGCCGTGAAATCGCTGATTTCGCCGCGCAGTACGGGATTACCACGAGTGTGGAGAATCACGGCTATCACTTTCAGGGCAGCGAGCGGGTTCGCCGGCTGGTGACGCTGGTTGACCGTCCGAACTACCGCACCACGCTTGACGTCGGCAACTTCATCTGCGCCGACGAGGACTCGGTGGCGGCGACGATGAACAACATCGACCTCGCCTCGATGATCCACTTCAAGGACTTCTACATCCGCAAGTCGGTGCCGACTGCCGAGGGCTGGTTCCAGAGTCTTCACGGCAAGTACTTGCGCGGCGCGATCACCGGCTGCGGCGACCTTGATCTCCCCGGCGTGGTCAAAGTGATCAAGAACTCCGGCTTCAACGGCTACGTCTCGATTGAATTCGAAGGCATGGAAGAGTGCAAGCAGGGCGCCAAGATCAGCCTCGAAAACGTCAAGGCGCTGTTCAACGCCTGAAATAAAAAAATTGCGGAGCTGAGAAGCGAAAGCAGGGCCGCGCCCTGCGTGCCGCAAGCCCGTACCCCGGTCAAGGGCCGCGCCCTTGCGCAGAGTCAAGAGGGCGCGGAGCCCTCTTGCGGAGTGTGAGGCAGCGCCTCGCCTCCCCCGCTCCGGGCGAAGCCCCAGCCGAGAGAGGCGGAACGCAGTTCCGCCGCTGAGCCCGGCCCGAGCTCCGACGCCGCAGGTGTCGGAGCGACCGGCCGCGCCAGCGCCCGCCATCAACTCCATAATCCATTCCCCCCGAGCCGAGAGAGCGTCAGCGACCGGCTCGATATCCCGAGGCCGACGGTCGGCCCTCCGTGCGAAACATTCTCCCGGTATCCACGCTCTCCCGAGCCGAGAGAGCGTCAGCGACCGGCTCGATATCCCGAGGCCGACGGTCGGCCCTCCGTGCGAAACATTCTCCCCGCTCACAGCCCTGCTTCGCTCAATCGCGCATGACACTTCGCTTCGCTGGTGTCACGCTTGTTTCGCTCCCGCAGTGTGGTGCGGGCTCCGCCCGCGTAGGGGGGAGCGCTTCGCTTAGCTTCGCTCGCGTGGATCGCGAGCGACCAGGGGTGTTCGCCCCCTGGACTGCGACTCCGTACGACGGAGGGCGGGATTGGCGCTTCGCGCTTTTTTTTATTTTTTTTTTTAGTTTTTAAAAACTCAGCTCCGTACGCAGCACTTTCAGCGCTTTGTTAAAGAAATTACCCGCCACTGAAGAGTATTTGCGGATCCGCACAGTACCGGAACGGCCAGTCGGAACCGGCTCGTCAAGCTCAATCTCAATCAGGTAGTGAGCCGTCTGCGGAATGTAAGTGTGCTCGTCCGGAGCCACCGTCAGAATCGGCCCGCCAAAAAGATCAAACACCGGCGACGGCTCCGAAACTTTCAGCATTTCACGCACACCGATGATCTTACCGGAAACTGTCGCAAGCTCGTTGTTAAGTTCGAGCATGACCGGATCGCCACTCTTGAGATGCTTGACGTCGTCTTCAGGAACAAAAGCCGTCGCGCGATGCGACTTCGCACTGTGAATCGAGCCGATCATATCGCCGCGGTTGAGATATTTATTCTCTATCAACTGCCGGTCATAACGGGTAAAGACGCCGGAGGCGGGAGCAAAAGTCTTCTGGTTTGCCTCGCGCCGCTTCATCTCCTCAAGCGTGTTGCAACTGCTCTGGAGCGCCCGCCGGATCACCTGCGACTGCCCCAGCATTTCGGTGTTGCGTTCGGCCCGGTCAAGTTCGGCTTCGTGAATTTTGATGTCAACTTCGGCGTCGCGACGCTTGAAGTCGATCATCGGATTGCGCTGCTCCAACAGCAAATCACCGGTTTTGACTTCCGCGCCGTCAAGCGGCGGCAGCACCGTGACAAAGCCGTCCACCGGGGCGTAGATCACCGCACCGCCTTCGCTTTTGACTTCGCACGGCGCGGCGATCCGCCACGGCAGCGGCAGCAACAGCAGCGTCAGCAGCACCCCCGCCCCCGTCAGCGTCCAGGCGGTCCGGCCGAATTGCAGTTTGGCTCGGTTCATAAACAGATATTTCCCTTCTCCGATAATCGGTTTCAAAATCATCAGATAAACTTCCAGAATCAACAGCACAATCCCCAACGCCTTGGCGAAGTTGAAGTAAACCAGCAAAATAATCGAGAAATACAAAAAGATCCGGTAAACGAACATCCCGATACCGTAAAAAATCAGAAACGCAAACTTGAGACCGCGCGCCGGGTCCTGCTCCACCTTCAGTCCGAAAAGGTGCTTGCGCCAGAAGTTCCGCACCACATCGACCCCGCGCTTCTGGAGATTGTCGATGTTGACCAGATCCATAAGCATGTAATAGCCGTCGTAGCGGATGAAGGGATTGCCGTTGATCATCACCGTGTTGATGATGCTGACCGCAAAAATGTAATAAGCCACGGTGTGAGTCAGCCCCTCGCCGGTGTTGGCCCACACCAGCGCCGCAATCCCGCCGATCACCAGTTCACTGAAAATCCCCGCCCCGTCGATCAGAAACCGCCGGTAACGGTCGTGAATCCGCCAGCTGTCGGTCAAATCAGTATAAAGCCGCGGAAAAAAGAAGATGAACGCCACCCCCATGCGCCGCACCCGGCAGCCGAAATGACGCGCGGTGTAGGCGTGGCAGAACTCGTGAACGATCTTGATCAGCACCACCGCCACCGAATAACGCACCACCCCCTGAAAATTGATCGACTTGGCAAAAGCGTCGGTGAATTTGTAAAAATTGACGATCAAACACAAATAGCCGATCGCCGCCAGCACCCGCAGCGCCGCCAGCGTCCAGCGGTTGAAAACCGCCTCGACCGCCGCCCGGGTCCGCACAATGAAGCGGTCAGGAGACCACAACGGAATCCGGAAAAACAAGTAGTAATTGAGCAGCATGTGCCAGAACATGTCGCGTTTGAAGCCGCGGACTTTGGCCGCTTTGGCTTCGCTGGCGCGGTAGACCGCGCGCTGGAGGTGGCTGTGAAAAAGGAATGCCGAAAGCTTGATCAGATGCTCCCGGGTGGTGTTGATCCCGGCCCGGCGCAGTTTCACGACAAATTCTCCCGCCTCCGGATTGCCGGTCCAGAGCCGGATGATCCGGTAGTCGTCGTCCCCGATCCGGAAATAAGCGTCGCCGACCGGGTCGAAAATCACCCAGGTGCGCTTGCCGTACTCGTCGCGGCCGCCCCGGAAAACCTTGAGGTCGGGACGGATTTCGCCAAGCGGTTGCGGCGGCGCCGGCGCCGGAGTGCCCGGAGCGGCGGCGGGAGCGGCGGCGGGGGCGGGAGCGCTCGACTCCACCCGGTCAGGCTCGATGATTTCGCGGTCGTCCCGGATCAGCATGGCGGATTCCTCAGAGCTGACGGTACCAGAGCACCAGATGGCGGAAGAGATAGTAGCCCAGCGTCACCCGTTCGCCGGCGATGCGGGCGATCCCGCGCATACCGCAGATCACCTCGGTGTCGCGCGGCACGGCAAAATCGACCCGGATCAGGTAACAGTAGGTCTTGCGCGCGGTCAGCACCGGTTTGCCGCTGACGCTGAGAATCCGCGCCCCGATCGGCACTTCCGGACGGGTGTGCAAATAAAGCGTGATTTCGGTATGGTTGTTGAGCACCGAGGAGTTCTTTTCGTCGAGGTTGATCTCCGCGACCATCTCGCGCGTTTCGAGGACTTCAAAAAGTTTTTCGCCGGGACGCACCGCGCGTCCGGCAAGCTTGTCGGTGTCGCCGGCTTCGAGAATGCCGTCGCCCGACGCGGTGACCCGGCTGCGGTCGAGATACCACTGGTTGCGCTCGATGTCGATATTGGCTTTTTCGCGCTGAAGCTCAAGCAGCCGCAACTGTGCGCGCTTGGCCGGATCGTTGAACGACTGCTGGCGGACCAGATCGAGCTGGGCCCCGGTACGCATGAATTCATTGCGGGCGTTGTCGAGCAGGAATTTGCGCTCGTCGATATCAAAGACGATAATCTCGTCGCCCTTTTTGACGGCGGCGCCGCTTTTGAAGTTGCATTTGGCGATGACTCCGTCAAAGGGGGAGTAGCCGATGTGCTCAATCGCCGGCACCACCTCGAATTCCGCCGAAACCGTCTGGCGGATCCGGACCAGCACGGTGGACAGCGCGAAAATGACCAGCAGCGCGAAAATGATCCGCGACGGATGAAAAAGCTTGCGCCGCTCAAACATCCGCGCAAGAAGCGGCGGACGGCGGCGGTTGAGCATGAATTCGAGCGATTCGGCGTAGTGATCGCGCAGAAGTCCGAGCAGCGTCGCGGCGATCGGACGCGAGTCGACCTTGTCGAATTCAACCAGCCAGACAAAGGAGGGCTCCCCCGTTTCCTTGATCCCCGCCGGACGGAGCGGCACCAGAAAAATCAGCGCGGCATCGGCGGAGAGCGCCGCCAGCGCCTCCTCGGCGTCCGCCGGGGCGTTCTGCTCGTCAAGCAATGCCGGCGTCACTTCGACGATTTTGTCGAGGGCCGGGAACGCCTTGACCAGGGTCCGGACGTGCCGGGCGTATTCACTGTTCTCGGCGACCGCGCTCTGCCCGGTGACCGCGACCAGCCGCATCAGCGCGCCGCGCCGGTCGACCAGCGCCGAGCGGAAGTAGGGAAGCATCATCACGCTGTTGTTGACCACGTGCCCGGCCCAGCCGTCGAGGCCGTCGGCTTCGTAGGCTTCGTGGCCGAGCCGGATGACCGCCGAGAGCGCGTTGAGTTTGCCACGCAACGCCGCCAGTTCGGATTCCGGATTGGGGCGCGACGGCGGGGGAGGTGGAGGGGGCGCGCCGTTCATTTGGACTCTTCTCCGCCGTTCCCGTCGAGCAGCACGCCGGACATTCCCGCGCTCAATTCGCCGGCGGCGTTGTCGATGCTGATTTTGATCTCAAAGGTCCGGCTGCCGGAATCGACGTCTCCAGAAATTTCGACGATTTGTCCGGTGTGGACAGTACCGGTTTCATCAACCTTGATCCGCCGTTTTTCGCCGAGTTTGACCTGGTTGCGCATGGTCGAATCGAGGTGCAATGCGGCCAGCAGCCGGTGGTCGTCGATGATTTGCAGCATCTGCTGGCCGGCCCGGACAAATTCGTGCTCCTGAACCATCCGCCGCACCACCCGGCCGGCAAAGGGGGCGACCAGGCGGCTGTCGGCGAGTTCCTGCTCCGACATTTTGAGCGCGGCCTCCGCGCCCAGCATCCGGGCTTCGGCGGCGGCGACTTCAAAGCGGGCGCGGTCGAGTTCCTGCTGGCCCTGAATGCCTTTGGTTTTCAGCTCTTCGGCGACGACCAGGTTTTTGCGGGCGTAATCGAGTGCGGCGGCGCTTTCGCGCTCCGCCGAACTGGCGCGCAGGAGCCGCAGTTTGATCATGGTGTCGTCGAGCTCAACGAGCACGTCGCCCTGGCCAAAGGCTTCGCCCTCGCGGAAGTTGTGTTTTTCGATAACCCCCTCAACCCGGCTGGAGAGAATCGACTGGCGCAACGGGAAAAGCACGGTGCGGACCTCGTTCGCCGTCGCGTTCAAGGCCAGCAGCAGCATGCCGAGCCAGTATAAAGTCTTCAATTTCAATCATTCCCCCAGATATTGCCGGTCCAGCCGGTCGGCAATGTCGAGCAGCCGCCGGAAGTCGGGTTCCGAATATTTGTATTCGCTGTGAAGGAAACTCACCAGCCGGCGGCAGCTCTTGAGATTTTCCAGCTCGAAACTCTTGATCTGGCCGTTGACGAAAAGCACGTTGAAGCGGTTCTCGTGGTTGAGCGGCCAGTCCACCACCAGCGGCAGCATCGGCGCCGATTCGAGCGAAAGACCGCCGAAATAGAGATACGAAGTGTTGTCGGCGCCGAATTTTTCGGCATTTTCGGCCGGCTCGTCGCCGGCGGCGGCCGGGCAGATCAGGTCGGCGGAAGCGATTTTGCCGTCCTTGAGAAGCGTGCGGAGGCCCTCGATGTCGTTTTCGGCGGGAAACTTATTCTGATGGCTTTCGGCATAAAGCCGGAGCGCGCGATCGATTTTTTCGAGCTGTTTGACGCAGTTTTCAAATTCGCGGTTGCGCAGTTCGGCTTGAACTTTGTTCTCCTCCCCGGCATCGGCGACCATCTCGCGGGAACGGGTCACGGCGGTGACCGCCAGCGGCAGCAGCGAACCGGCGAATTCGCAGGTCGGCAGGTCCCACGAGGAATTGCCGACCACGCCGATCCCGTCGGGACAAACCTCGAGCACATACAACTGGTTCGGCAGCGGCACCGGTACCGGCAACGGCTTCCCGGAATTAAGCAGGCGGGCGAGGAAATTCCCGAGCCCGGCGTTGCTGTAGAAGAAACCACTGCCGGAAGTCGGCAGTCCGGCGGCAAGTTCCCTGTATTCCGGGAGATCGACCAGGCGCGGCCGCTCCTCGGCGTAACGGTCGGCGGCGCGGCGCGACGAAAAGAGGACGATCATTTGGTCAAGCTTGGTCAGCACCGGCACTTCCTTGAGCCTGGCGGCGGCAAAGGCGAGGTTGATTTCGTCCTTGTTCTTGTTGCCGGTCATTTCGGCGAGCATGTTGAACAACCGGTTGTCGCGGTCCGGCATCATCAGCACGAAACCGACGCCGGGAGCCCCGCCCTCTTCCGCCGCGGGCAGCGGAAAGAGCAATGCGCCCCATTCGCCGCCCAGCCCCTCCAGCACCGGCCGGATTTCGTCAAGTTTGGCATCGCCGAGCGTGCCGTTGGCGGCGCCATTGAGCTTGACCGCCAGCTCGAACATCTCCAGCGGGTAAAATGAAAAATCCGCCGCCAGCAGCGCATCGGCGGGCACTGCCGCCAAATCGGGCGCGAGGTCGCGGTTTTTGCCCCCGAAAAGCCGCCACAGCATGCCGTCGTTCCGCGGCCCGTGGTAGAAGAACATCCGGTTGCGGTAACGCACCGTCGCACCGTTCCCGGGAAGCACTTTGGAGCTGGCCCCGGAGGCGATTTCGCCGTCCAGACCGGCCTGTTCGAGCCCGAGCAGCACCATATTGACGATGCCCGCGAGCTTCTCCCGTTCGGCGGCGGGGTATTGCGAACGCAGCAGCGCCGCCGCGACCTCGTCGCCGTAGGCCCGCAGCGTCTTGAAGGCATTGGTCTGGTTGCGGTAGACAAAGGTATCGCCGTCACGATCGAGCGAAGCTTCGACACGCTCGCGCGCCGTCGGTGCCGAAGTGGCGCAACCGGTGAGCGCCAGCAGCGCGGCCAGCGGAATCAAAAGCAAATGTTTCATGGTGCGATCCTTTCAAGTCAAGATGACCGTAATGTAGCATGCAAAACCGCGCTTGCCAATCATTTTCCTCGAAAATGGCTTGAAAAAATGCGTCCCGGCGGTTATTTTAGGTGGAGGCGTCCGCGCTGCGCGCGGCGCAAGCCTCAGTTGAAATCAGCGAAAATCGATCGATATATAAGCACAAGCCATTCCGGAGCGATCCGGAGTGACTTTTGAGATCGGCACAACATAAGGATAAGGAAAAGGCAAATGATTCACGATTCGTTGCAGAACTTCGCCCGCTACTCGAAACTCGCGCCGAAAGCCTGGCAGTTGGCGGCCGAATTCATCAAAACCGTCACCCCGAATACCGAAAAGGGACGCTACAAGCTCGACGGCGACATGGTCATGGCGGACGTCCTCTATTACGACACCAAACCGCTCGCCGAATGCAAAGTCGAACTCCATGCCCGCTACATCGACATCCAGGTGGTGCTCGAAGGACGCGAAACCATCCTCAGCCTCGGCACCGACGGCCTCGACGTGCTCGAAGAATTCAATATCGAGCGCGACCGCGGTTTCTTCGTCTACAACGGCGCACCGGCGGTGACTTCGCCGATGACCGACGGCACCTTTGCCGTCTACTTCCCCGGCGAAGGGCATCTCACCGCCTGGAACGACACGCCGACTGCGATCCGCAAGATCGTCTTCAAGGTCGACCAGTCGCTGGTCCGGAACTGAATCATGAACGATCGCGACGGCGACCATTTTTCAGCTGAAAACCGCCAGGCGCTCGCAAGCGCCCGGACGATGCTGGCGGAGTCCGGCGATGCCTTTACGGCAGCGCTGCTCCGGGTCGCCGACGCGCCGGGGACGGAGTCGCTCCACGAATTTGCCCGCGCTTTTGCCGCCGCCGAACTCACGCCGCGGCTCAGCCGCGCCTTTTTCGACGCCCTCACCCGCTACCGGATCATTCCGGACGGACGGGTGATGGCGACGGGCTCGGACAGCGCGTTTCTCTTTGGCCATTTGCGGCATATTCACGCTTTTTTGCGCGGACTCCCGAAGCGGCTCGAAGCGCGCGGCGAAGTGCTGCTGCCGTCGATCGGGGCGGCGCTGCGGGAGCTGCCCGAACTTGCGACGGATGAGGAGTTCGCCGCTTTTGTCGCCGCCGGCGACCCCTTTGCCAACGGCCGCGCCTACCGCTGGCTCAACGCCCGGTTCGAGCCCGCCCGGCTGGAGAGCATCCGCGCCGTCGACCGCTTTTACGGCTTCGCCGGAGTCAGGCGGATTTTCCGCGAGCACTACAAAGCGTTTGCCGGCGGCAAACCGGCGGTGCCGCTTCTCATTTCAAGCCTCCCCGGACACGGCAAAACCCAGCTCACCATTGCCTACGCGCTCTCGCACCCCGAGCTGACCTTGATCCTCGCTCCCGGCGACACGCTGGAAACCAATTTTGAAACCCTCATCGACCTGCTCCGGCTGCGGCCGGACCGCCGCTTCGTGATTTTCTTCGACGACCTCGATCCGGCGAAAATCGACTGGTACACCTTTCGCACCCACGTCGGCGGCAGTTTTTCGCCGCCCGACCATGTGCTGCTGGCTCTTGCCAGCAACTTCGAGTTCCCGGCCAACATCCTCTCGCGCGGCCGCAGCGTGCTCTTTCCGACCTTTGACGACGTCCGCTGTCAGGAGATGGTCGAGGATTTCCTCGCCGTCAACGGCTTCCGCCACCCCAACCGCAACCTGATCTCGCTGATCGCCGCCACCTACACCGAGGAATTCGGCCAGAAACGCTACACCGAGCTGAGCCCCCGGACATTGATCCGCCACCTCGCGGTCTACGAAAACGACCGCCGCCGCCGCCGCGACATCGTCGAACTCGCCTGCGGCCCGATGGTGACCAAGCCCGATCCCGAACTCTTCTATGAATTCAATATCCGGCTGATGCGCAAACTCTACGGCAAAGAGTACATCGAGGATATGCTCAAGGATAAATTGAAGGCGCTGGAATAGAACCCGCTGCGAATATCCCGCCGTTCCGGCTTTTTGAGGTAATATGAAACTATATTTGCTCCAGCGCTTTTCGCTCGCGGTGCTGACGCTCCTGGTGATTCTTTTCGTCAGTTACAGCCTGCTCCGGCTCGCCCCCGGCGATCCGGCCCGCGGCAGCCTCCTCGGCGACGAAGGCAACGCCCGCAATATGAGCAGCGAAAAAGGCGCCTTCACCGGCAACCGCGCCATCCGCGAAAAACTTCACCTCGACAAACCGATCATCACCGGCTTCGGACTGTGGTTCAAAGCGGTAATCACCCGGGGCGACTTCGGCAGCTCCGCCGTGGTCGATCCCGGCAAGCCGGTCACGCAAATGATCCTCGAACGGCTCCCGGTCACGCTGTCGCTTAATTTTTTCGCGATCCTGATCACCTATTTCGCCGCCGTCCTGATCGGCGTCTATGCCGCCGTCTATGCGGATTCGCTGTTTGACCGGAGTTCGGCGGCGGTGCTGTTTTTCCTCTACTCGCTCCCCTCGATGTGGGTCGCGCTGCTGCTTCAGTCGCTGATCTGCGAAGGGGGCAAGTTTCCGCTTTTTCCGCTCAAAGGCATCGTCGTACCCGGCGGCGCCGGAATGTCGAGCTGGGAACTCCTCGGGCAATCGATGCGTTACTATGCGCTCCCGGTCTTTTGCCTCTCCTACGCCGGCCTCGCCGGACTCTCGCGCTACGCGCGCGGCGGCATGCTCGAAGTGATTCACTCCGACTACATCCGTACCGCACGGGCCAAGGGGGTCAGCGAATTTCAGGTCATCTGGAGCCACGCCTTCAACAACGCGTTGATTACGCTGATCACCCTCTTCAGCGGGTTGCTCCCCGCCCTGATTACCGGAAGCGTGATCATCGAATTCATCTTCAACATTCCGGGGATGGGGGCGCTCTCGCTTCTCGCGCTCTCCAGCCGGGATTATCCGCTCTTCATGGCGATTTTCGCATTCGGCAGCGCGTTGAGTCTCGCCGGGATTCTGATCTCCGATTTGCTCTACCTCGTCGCCGATCCCCGGATCTCGCTTCAAAGCAGCCGCTGACCGCCCTTTGCGGGAATGAGCCGATGCAATCGGCGAAAAAGGAGCCGATTGCAAAAGTCATTCGGGATCGATCCCCCAGTGACCTTTGTAATCGGCGAAAAAGGAGCCGATTGCAAAAGTCATTCGGGATCGATCCGAAAGAGGATGTTTTTCCGCATGGCCGGGTAGATTGAGGGGCATACCCAAAGCGGGTATGTCCCGAAATCGCTCCCGGTCAGGCGGGAAAACAGACCTTTCGGGCGGCCGGAAGGATTTTTGCAATCGGCTCCTCAAAAAACACAGAGCGGATTGACCATGTACTTGTCGCCGTCGCGGGGAATCAATGCCCCGGTGCGAAGGTCGTAGCCGAAGAAAACCAGGTTGTTGGTGCTCTCATTGGCAACCGCGATCAGGCGCTCGCCGATGAAGTTGAAGTCGCGCGGACTTTTGCCGCCACTCGGGACCAGCCGGCGAAGTTTGAGCTCGTCACCAAGCCGCTCAAAGACGGCAATCGAGTCGTAGCCGCGATTGGACGCAAGCACAAAGCGCTCGTCGGGCGAGAGCCGGATGGCCGCGGCCTTGCTCCAGCCGGCAAAATCCGGCGGCAGCGTGGAAACCGTGGCAAGCCAGGTAAATTTGCCCTCGCCATAGCCGAGGGTCATCACCGTATTCTCAAGTTCATTCAAGAGATACGCCCGGTCGCCCGAACGGGTGAAAACCAGATGCCGGGGGCCGGAGCCCGCGGGGGTGACCTTGAACCGGATCGCGTCCGCGGTGCGGACGCCGTCGGCGTCGAGGGCGTAACAGACGATTTCATCGGTGCCGAGATCGATCACGCAAAGATAGCGGCCGTCCGGAGTAAGCTGGACGAAATGGACATGGGCTTTTTCCTGACGCTCGGCATTGGGCCCGCGGCCATGATGCCGGATCATCCGGGTGACGCCGAGGGGAACGCCGTCCTTGAGCCGGAATTCGGCAAAGCTGCCGGCGCTGTAATTGGCCGCATAAAGAAATTTGCCCGAAGGCTCCGCGATCAGGTGGCAGCCGCTGAAGCCGGGCACCGGCAGGATCGCTTCGAAATGCGGCAGGCCGTCCGCGTCAAGCGCGAAAGTCGCCACCGCGCCGGCCTCGTCGTCTTCGCAGACGGCATAGAGCCGCTTGCGGTCCGGAGAAAACGCCAGATAGGAGGCGTGCCGCAGCGGCAGAAAGGCGAGTTGTTCCAAACTATCCGAATCAAAAGCAAGGACTCCGCCGCGTTCGTCGCGCGACCTGGCGCACACATAAAACATGATCAATGGCTCTCCGGGGATAAAAGTTGCACCGGAACCGCGTCGGTCGAATTCCGGATGTGAATGTCAAGCTGGCTGAACGGAATTTCAATGCCGTTCTCATTGAACAGCCGGAAAATGCTTTCGCGCAGCGCCGAACACACCGTATTCTGCTGTCCGATGGTAAGCCACACCCGGAGCACGAAATCGACCGAGCTTGCGCCGAAGTTGAGACAGTAGACTTCCGGCATCGGCGAATTGTGGACGCCGCGGGTTTCGGCCGCGGCCCGCAACAAAAGTTCGCGCACCCGGTCCGGGTTTTCGCGGTAGGAGACCCCGACCGCGATGTCGCGCCGCATCCGGCGGTCGTGGCGGGTCCAGTTGCGGAAATCCTTTGACAGCACCTGTGAATTGGGCAAGGTGATGGTCGAACCGTCGAAAGTCTCGATCATGGTGGCGCGGAAGCTCACTTTGCGCACTTTGGCGTAGGTGCCGTCGAATTCGATCTCGTCGCCCGGCCGGACCTGCTGGCCGACCAGGAGGATGATGCCGCTGATGAAGTTTTCGAGGAGCTCCTTGAGCGCAAAGCCGAAGCCGACGCTGAGCCCGCCGAGCACGACCAGGATGCTCGAATACTGCACGTTGAAGAGCAGCAGCAAAAACACCACGTAAACCCCCCAGGCGATGTAGGTGCCGAGGGTGACAAAGGAAGGCACCTTGCCGGACTGGGCGGACTCCTGATAGACTTTTTCGACGGTCTGTTTGGCCAGCGCAATCAGGAAGTTGATCGCCAGAAACGAGAGAATCGCGGTCAGCAACGCGGTCAAACTGAACCGCATGACGTCATTCAACTGAAGCGGACGGACCGATATTTCCTCCATGAAGTCCTCGATATGGTAAGTCACCGCCACCATTTTGAAGCAGTTGCGCAACAGCCACAGCCAGAGCAGCGGGATGATCAACCGGGTCAGCACGGTGTTGACGATCAGCCGGTCCGGCTTGGCGCGGACGCCGCGGATGATCACTTCGCTGGCCGCCACCGCGGTCTGGACCTGGGCCAGCATCACATAGCCGATCAGCATCATGGTAAAACCGATATAGAGGTAGCCGACCAGCGCGAAATAAGTTTCCACCGCGATCACCGCCAGCGTGATGTACCCGATCACGGTGTCGAGCACCGGATAACCGCCGCGACGCAGCAGCAGCAAAGTCAAAATGAAAATGATCACATTGAACGGCACCACCAAAAGCAGCAGCGGCGTGTACGACGTCAGCATCATATAAAGCAGCGCCGCCACCAGGTTCTGGATCAGGAGCGGGATATAAAGCCACATGCAGCGCCGCATCATCGGCCGGTCGAGCCGGAATGCCAGCGACAGCATCAGGAACGCCGTTCCGCAGAAACACTGCGCCAGCTGAAAGAGCGGAGCCTTGAAAAGGCCCGGCAGATTCTGCCGGCAGATCAGCATCGTCGCCACCAGCGCCAGCAGCATCCAGGCGATCACAAAGGTCCGGGACTTGGAGTATTTGTCCGGAAATTTGACCTGCCGGACCAGCCATGGATATAGATAGCGCGGCCCGACGATAAAGGCAAAGAGAAATACCGCCAGAAACACGATCGCGCAATTGCGTAGCGGCACCGCCATTTTGACATCCCTGGCCAGCAGCAGGCGGTCGAACATGGTAAGCCACCAGAAGCGCAGTGATCCGTAAGACGCCGGCAGCGAGGTGAAATAATCGCGCTGGGCGGAAAAGAAAACCTCGTCGAGGGCTTTGACGCGGTAGCGGTTGCTCTCCTCCAGCAGCGCCTCGAGCCTTTGCCGGATCGGATTTTTTTCATAGGACGCAAGTTTCCGGTCGAGCCGGGCGAGCTGGGTTTCCAATTGTTCGCAGTTGATCAGACACTGCTGGAGCTGAAGCATCTGTTTCTCGCTGAAACGGGTGCTCGACTGGGAGAGAAGTTCGTTCTGAAGTCTCCTGGCATGGCCCTGGAGCACGCTGATGGTATGGCGCAATTTCTCGATACGCTGATATTCGCGAATGTAGCGGCTGTTGAGCTCGTCGATCTCCTGACAGCGCAAAGTCACCTCAAAAACATCCTGCGGCAAGCAGAAACTCAGCATGAATTTGAGCGCCTCGATCTGCCGGTCGGTATCCGCCTCAAGGCGGTCGAAGTTATCGGTGGTGTTCTCCAGCATCATCCGGTAGTCCCGGAGAATCTGGAGTGAGCGGCTGAGCTCCGATTCCCAGCGGCTGAGGATAATCGTCCAGCGGTCGGATTCGGAATCCTCGATCTCGACCTTGACGGGTTCCGCCGCGCCGAGCGCGAGAACCGTCAGCAACGCCAGCCACACCAATCCAATCCGAAATTTTTTCATCACAACCACCTGTAGTGTCAGCGCCGCCGCCCCGCGGCGGAGCGACAGCGCTTCATTCCCCTCCGATACCAAAATCGCGTCCGGAGCCGATTTCAAACAAAATGATGAACCGCACTCCCGATTTCCGGGCGATCCCCAAACTCAATGCGTCTTCGTTTGCGATGCCTCAGTCAAAAAGCCAGGTAGAGAGGTAGCGCTCTCCCGAGTCGGGGAGAATCACCACGATCCGTTTGCCGGCGTTTTCCGGCCGGCGGCTGAGTTCAAGCGCCGCCGCCAGCGCCGCGCCGGAGGAAATGCCGATCAGCAGTCCTTCCTTGCGCGCGCTCTCGCGGGCAATGCGGCCGGCGTCTTCGGCGCTGACCCGGATGACTTCGTCGATGAGTTTGACGTCGAGAACTTTCGGGACGAAGCCCGCGCCGATGCCCTGGAGTTTGTGCGGGCCCGCCGCGCCGCCGGAGAGCACCGGCGAAGCGTCCGGCTCGACCGCGACGATTTTCAGGCCCGGATTTTTCTCGCGCAGGAAACGCCCGGCGCCGGTCAAGGTGCCGCCGGTGCCGACCCCGGCGACCAGGATATCGACTTTGCCATCCGTATCGCGCCAGATTTCGGGGCCGGTGTGGGCGTAATGAGTGGCCGGATTGGCTTCGTTCTCGAACTGTTGCGGCATAAAGGAGCCGGGGGTGGCCTGATGGATTTCCCGCGCTTTTTCAATCGCCCCGGTCATCCCGGCGGAGCCGGAGGTCAGCACCAGTTCGGCGCCGTAGGCGGCGAGAAGTTTGCGGCGCTCAATGCTCATGGTTTCGGGCATGGTGAGAATCAGCTTGTACCCCTTGACCGCGGCGGCGAGGGCGAGGCCGATGCCGGTGTTGCCGCTGGTCGGTTCGACCAGGAGAGCGCCGGGCCTGAGCACTCCGCGTTTTTCGGCTTCCTCGATCATCGCCAGGCCGACACGGTCTTTGACACTGGCCCCGGGGTTGGCGGATTCGACCTTGGCGATCACGTCGGCGCGACCGTCGTTGAGGCGTTGAATCCGGACCAGCGGGGTGTTGCCGATCCGTTCGGTGATGTTGGCAGCGATTGTTTCCATGACACTATTCCAGAAGTTTGATATTGACGATCGAATTCCAGTTGTTTTCGGAGTTGCCGTACCCGGTGTATTTGAGTTGGGATACCTCGCGGGGGGCAAAAGTGAAGTCCTCAAAGCCCTCCTTGCCGCCGACGCTTTCGCCGTTGAACACGGTCTCGAATTTTCCGTCGGGACCGGCCGCTTCGAGCTTGAATTTATACTTGCGGGCGGCTCCCGAGAGGAAGTGGATGCCGACCCCGCGAAGCTTCACCGGCTTGGCCAGCGCCAGCCGGAAATAGACGTCGGTGCCGAAAAAAGCAAAGTATTTGCCGGAACTCCCCGGCTCGCCGAGACAGGCGATCAACTCCTCAAGGCCTTCTCCGCTGCTGACTTCGGCCCACAGCAGGAGTGGATTGCGCTTGACCGCAAGCTTGGTGAAGGCGACCGAATTGCTGACTTCGTCGCGCACCAGCGCGCTCCCGGCGAGCCCGGCGATGACCTGATCCGGAATCCACCAGACCCCGTCCTGCCGGACCGCCGTGCCGTTCATCACAAAGCGCTGTCCCTCAAGCGTGAAGTCGGCGGAGTGGTTGAGAAAAACCGCCTTGCGGCCGTCAAGGGTGACGGTGAGCATCCCGTCGGCGTCCTTGACCTCGGCCCCGAGCGCCTTGAAGACGGCGACCGCGGGAACCATGAAGAAGCCTTTGCCTTTGCGGGTGGTCAAGCCGGGCAGGATTTTGTCGTAGACCGCGACCGCGTTTTCGGCGAGGCCGCCGACTTCGTGGGGTTCGAGCGTGGTATCGAGCTTCTGCGCCGGAGCGCCGGTTTTGCCGCCGGGGGTGAGCGTGTAGGAGCCGCCTTTGTCGCTGACGAAAAAGACGGTGTTCTTTTCCGCCTCGACCGTCGCGTTGAAGCCGGCTCCGGGCCCGGCGACGAACCACTGCCCGGGCGCGAGTCCGGCGGCCAGCACCTTGGCCCCGGCGGGGACGCTGACGGTGAAAGCGCGGTTGAGGAGTTTGCTCCCCTTGACCAGCGCCACGAAGCGGTCGGCAATCGCCACGGTGAAGCCGTAGTCGGTTTCCTTTGCCTCATACGGCAACGGTTTGGAGTCGCCGTCAACCAGCTGGATCACGCTCAAAAACACATCGTTGGCGGACGCTTTGACGGGGGAGAACATCACCCGGCTGCCGTGCGCTTCGGGCGAATCGTAGGGCGGAGTGAACTTTTTGCCGAAGACGCTGTTGGCGTCGTCGCCGGTCAGCACCTCGACCTTGCGGTCGGCGGGGGCGGGTTTGACCATCGAGAGCACCAGTTTGCCCTTGGCCCCGAGGCGGTTGTTGGAGAGGATCACCCCGTCGGGGGTCAGCTCGGGTTGGCAGAGGCCGTTGATCTGCCAATACTTCTTGAACTCGGCCTTGGCCGCGGTCAGGTCGTCGAGGATGATGACCGCCGCCGGCACTTTTTCGTCGCCGAGGTTGAGGAAGCAGAAACTCCGCACGTAGTCGGTGACTTTGGCCGAGTAAGCACCTTTCAAACTGACCGAAAAGTAGCTGTACAAGGGGCGCATCGGGGACGGGCCGAAGGAGCCGGAGATCTTTTTGCCGTTGTTGAATTCCGGATTTTCGGTCGCGTCTTTGGCGCTTTTGGGGTGATACTGGACGAAACGGACGCCGCCGTCGTTGGTCTGGCTGTAGCGGAAGTCTTCGGCCGGATCGACCACCAGCATCATCGGCTGCGAGATCGAGCGCTTGGCGAAATTCATGTCGTAGGGGGTTCCGTAAAACTTGTACTGCCCGAGCTTGGCCGCCTGGAGGCCGCGATAGTAAATCTGGAACGAACCCGCGTCGGAATGCTGGTGGTTGCCGAAGTGGGTGCCGCCGCCCTTGATCTCGGCGACCACGTCGGAGGAGCCGCGCCCGATGTTCCAGCCGGTCCGCATGATCATCCCCGAGAGCACCGGCCCGAAGTCGATGGTGAGCGGCAGCGATTTGAGGCTCTTTTCGGCCTTGAGGTCGGGGTTGTTGAGCGTCAGGTACAGCACCGGATCATAGGCGAGGCCGCCCTGGCGCTCGAATTCGCCCTTCAGCACCGGGTCGTCGCTGTAGCTGTAGCAGAGCAGCATGGTGAGCGGCGCGCCCCAGTATTTGCCGGCCGGGATGCCGTCGCCGTCGCGCAGCATTTCGCCGTCGGGCAGCCGCATGTACTGCCAGTATTTCTTGACGTTTTTGATATTGGGGTCAAAGACCTCTTTGCCCAGCATCCGGCGGAAAAGCCACGCCGAGTGCATATCCCAGCCGAAGCGGTAGGAGCCGTAGCCGACCCCCTGGTTGTGGCGCGGCGACTGGTATTCAAATTTGCGCATCGGCACGAGTTGTTCGAGAATGGCATAGGAGCAGTACTGATAGGGAACCGGGTCCTCGTCGTAGATCGCGATGGCCATTGAGAGCAGATCGCGGTTGATCTGGGCTTCGTTGCCGTGGCCGTTGACGATCGACTGGAGAAAGGGCGGCCAGCCGCATTCCATGTCGATGATGAGGCGCTCCATATTCGTGCGGATGAAGTCGCGCTCCTGCGGGGTCATCCGATTGTAGCACCCGGCGTAAACCCGGGCGGCGGAGGTGAGCGCGGCGCCGAGGTCGCGGGTGAGGTCGAGTCGGTT
>JBFWIO010000001.1:0-40079 GCA_050255955.1 Victivallaceae bacterium | reverse complement strand
GTACCCTACAATACTCCGCCGGAGCCTTTTTTGCAAGAAGATGTTGCCGCAAGTGATCGCGAATTATTTCCCGCAACCGGTTCCGCGTTCCCGTCGATCTGCGATCTTTTTCAGTTCGGCACTTGACTCCGGACGTTCCGAAGTGTATATTATGTCCCGGTTTATCCGGAAAAATTTGTGTGAATTCCACCGGACGGACCCGATTTTTTACCAAATAACCTTCCGCCGGAGAATTCCACAGCATGGAATGCGCGGAGGGGAGTCAAAAACGAAAGGACGTTTCCATGCCGCAACGCAACGACATTCAGAAGATCCTGATCATCGGTTCCGGTCCGATCGTCATCGGACAGGCCTGTGAATTCGATTATTCGGGTACTCAGGCTTGCAAGGCTCTGCGGAACCTGGGATATGAGATTGTCCTTGCCAACAGCAACCCGGCCACCATCATGACCGATCCCGGCATGGCTGACCATACTTATATCGAACCCCTGACCGTTGACAGCATTGAGCGGATCATCGAGCGCGAACGTCCCGATGCGCTGCTGCCGAACCTCGGCGGCCAGACCGCGCTCAATCTGGCGATCGCCCTCCACGATGCCGGCATCCTCGAAAAATACGGCATCAAGGTGATCGGCGTCGACCTCGAAGCGATCAAACGCGGCGAAGACCGGATCATTTTCAAGGAAACCATGGCCTCAATCGGCGTGCCGATGGCCAAATCCGAACCCTGCTACAGCGTCGAAGAGGCCGAAAAGGTCGCCGGCGAACTCGGCTATCCGGTAGTGCTCCGGCCCGCTTATACCATGGGCGGCACCGGCGGCGGGATTGTCTACAACGTCGAGGAACTCCGTCAGGTCGTCGCCCGCGGCATCGCCGCCAGTCTGATCGGCCAGGTTCTGGTCGAGGAATGCGTGCTCGGCTGGGAAGAACTTGAGCTCGAAGTCGTCCGCGACGCCACCGGCAGGAAAATCACCGTCTGCTTTATCGAAAACGTCGATCCGATGGGCATTCATACCGGCGACAGCTTCTGCGTCGCCCCGATGCTGACGGTGCCGCGCGAACTCCAGGAGAGACTTCAGGACTACTCCTACCGGATCATGGACACCGTCGGCGTCACCGGCGGCTGCAACGTCCAGTTCGCCCACAACCGCGAAGACGACCGGGTGATCGTCATCGAAATCAATCCGCGCACCTCGCGTTCGAGCGCGCTCGCTTCCAAGGCCACCGGCTTCCCGATCGCCAGCGTTTCGACCAAGCTTGCGACCGGCGTGACGCTGAGCGAGCTTCCCTACTGGCGCGACGGGTCGCTGGACCAATACACTCCGTCCGGCGACTACGTGGTGGTCAAGTTCGCCCGCTGGGCCTTTGAAAAATTCCCGCAGGCGAAAGACGTGCTCGGCACCCAGATGAAGGCGGTCGGCGAAGTCATGTCGATCGGCAAAACCTTCAAGGAAGCCTTCCAGAAAGCGATCCGTTCGCTCGAAAGCGGACGCTACGGCCTCGGCATGGTCAAGAAATTCGAAAAACTCTCCGCCGCCGAACTGCGCGACCAGCTCCATATCCCGTCGAGCGAACGCTTCTTCATGATTTACGAAGCGCTCAAAAAGGGCGTAAGCGTCGATGAAGTCATCGCCGAAACCCGGATCACGCGCTACTTCATCGAGCAGATGAAGGAACTCGCCGACCTCGAACTCAAACTCGCGTCGTTCAACTGGATGACGCTCTCCGACGAACTGCTGCGCGAAGCCAAAATCAACGGCTTCTCCGACCGTTATCTCGCCAAGCTCTTCAATGTGTCCGAAAAAGAGATCTGCGGCCGCCGCATCAAGCTCGGCCTGATCGCCAGCTACTGCCGCGTCCCGGTCAGCGGCGTCGAAAACGCCGATTACTACTACTCGACCTACACCGGTTCGCCGGACGAAGTGCCGGTGACGGCGAACCGCAAAATCATGATTCTCGGCGGCGGCCCGAACCGGATCGGCCAGGGGATCGAGTTCGACTACACTTGCGTCCACGCCGCCTTTGCACTGCGCGACGCGGGTTACGAAACGGTACTGGTCAACTGCAACCCGGAAACGGTTTCGACCGACTACGACACCAGCGACAAGCTCTATTTCGAGCCGCTGACCGTCGAAGACGTGATGACGATTTATGCAAAAGAAAAACCCGAGGGCGTGATCGTCCAGTTCGGCGGCCAGACTCCGCTCAACATCGCGCAGGAATTGAAAGACCTCGGCGTCAACATCATCGGCACCCAGCCCGAAGGCATCCGCCTGGCCGAAGACCGCGAATACTTCCGCGAACGGATGATCGCGCTCGGCATCCGCCAGCCGGAGAGCGGCACCGCGCGTTCGCTCGAAGAAGCGGTTGCGCTCGGCCGCAAGATCGGTTATCCGGTGATGGTGCGTCCGTCCTTTGTGCTCGGCGGCCGCGGCATGGCGGTGCTGTATGATGAAGCGATGCTGACCCGTTACGCGGTTGACGCGATTCAGGTCAGCCCCGAATATCCGATGCTGATCGACCGTTTCCTCGACAATGCGATTGAGGCCGAAGTCGATGCGCTTTCGGACGGCAAGGATACTTTTGTGGCGACGGTAATGGAGCACATCGAGCTTGCCGGGATTCACTCGGGCGACTCGGCCTGCGCGATTCCACCGGTCTCGCTGCCCGAAAAACACATCAAGGCCATCGAAGAACAGGCCGCCGCGATCGCCCGCGACTTCAAAGTGGTCGGCATCCTCAACGTCCAGTTCGCGGTCTGCGACGATCAGGTTTACATCATCGAAGCGAATCCGCGCGCCTCGCGTACGGTTCCTTTGGTGGCGAAGATCACCGGCGTGCCGCTCGCCCGCATCGCGACCAACCTGATGCTCGGCCATAAACTCGCCGAATACAAAGATATGCTGCAGAAAAAAGACCGCAGCTACGTCGGCGTCAAGGAAGCGGTTTTCCCGTTCAACATGTTCCCGGAAGTGGACCCGGTGCTGGGTCCGGAAATGCGCGCCACCGGCGAGGTAATGGGGATTGCCGAATGCTTCGGTCTCGCCTATTACAAAGCCCAGCTCGCCGCCGGCAGCCGCCTGCCGCTCAGCGGCGCCGCGCTGATTTCGGTTGCCGAGCGTGAACGCAAGTACCTCTTGCCGGTGGCGAGCGGTTTGGCCGAACTCGGCTTCAAGCTGCTGGCGACCGAGGGCACCGCCGCATTTCTCGCCGGTCACGGCATCGTTGCGGAGACGGTCAAAAAGCTCAATCAGGGGCGCCCCGACCTCGGCGACCTGATCAAGAACAAAGCCGTCCAGTTGATCATCAACACGCCGATCGGGCGCAGCGGCATGATCGACGACAGTTATATCCGGATGATGGCGATCCAGTACAAAGTTCCCTATGTGACGACGATGGCAGCCGCGGTTTCGACCGTGGCGGGGATCAAGTCCGCGGCTTCGGGCAAACTGACGCCGAAGTCGCTTCAGGAGTATCAGTCCGGCAAGTAAAAGGAGAGCGACGCCCCGCCGGGAAGCGGGGCGAAGACTTTTTGCCTTGAACGGCCGTGGCGGCGGGCGACCGCCGCACCGGTAGGACCTCCGGCCTGTTCCGGAGGAGCAAGGGAGCGAAACACTCCCGCTCCCTCAACCCAAACGTATGGAGTAAAAAATGGCACTGTTCAGCAGCGGAAAATATTCGACTTTGCAGATCCCGACACCGGGCGCGGAGCGGCGCATGGTCGTTCCCGACGGCTCCTGGCTCAAATGCAAAAATTGTTCGCAAACGCTCTATTCCGATCGTCTCGAAGACAATCTCCAGGTCTGCTGGTACTGCAACTGCCATCTGCCGATGACCGGCGAGAGCCGGATCGAGTCGCTGACCGACGAAGGCTCCTTCACCGAGATCGACGCCAATCTGACCTCGGCCGACCCGTTGCACTTTTTTGACCTCAAGAGTTATGCCAAGCGCAATGACGAGAGCCGTGCCAAAACCAAGCTCAACGACGCGATCATCTGCGGCTCCGCCACGTTGAACGGCCGCCCCTATGCGATCGGGGTGATGGATTTCCGCTTCATGGGGGCCAGCATGGGCTCGGTCGTCGGCGAAAAAATCGCCCGGCTGGTTGAACTTGCGACCGCGCGGAAGATCCCGGCGGTGCTGGTTACCGCTTCCGGCGGCGCCCGCATGCAGGAAGGCATTCTGAGTTTGATGCAGATGCCCAAGACCTGCGCCGCGCTCCAGCGCCATGCCGAAGCCAATCTACCCTATATTGCGATTCTGACCAATCCGACCTACGGCGGCGTCACCGCGAGTTTTGCCGCTGTCGGCGACGTGATTCTGGCTGAACCCGGCGCGATGATCGGCTTCGCCGGTCCGCGGGTGATCCAGGAAACCACCAACTCGAAACTTCCCGAAGGTTTTCAGACTGCCGAATTCCTCCAGGAGAAAGGTTTGATCGACCGGGTCATCGAGCGGAAAAATCTTCGCAAGGAACTTGGATTGCTGCTTGAATATTTCGCTTGAGGGTGTATTGTAGCATTTGTAGACGCGAATTCGCGGCAAACGCCCGGGAACGCGGAAGTTGTCAATTTTGCCGGGTCGGACCCCGTGCGTTGTCGTTATGCCAATCGAGTCAGGTGGGGAACCAAGCAGCTCTACGCAAATTACGGCAGGCGCCGCGGGCCATCTGCCCCGGCTCTTTTTTTTGGAGTCGGGTTTGCCCCGGAGGGCGTGGATGTGGAGAGGGCGCCGGAAACGCTGCGGCATCCGATCACTCCGGAAAAATCGCGCGCCCGATTCCCGGGCGGCGGGGTTGATCCGGGGAGCAGGGGAGGGCGATGATTCGCTCGCCCGGCTTGCGGACGGGCCGGTTTGCTCCGCGGGCTTCGATGCCCGGATAAGGGCTCCGGTGCCGGTCGTCCAAGTCGTCCAAGTCGTCCAAATCGTCCAAGTCCGGAACATCATACTGGAGACCATATCGCATGACCAGAATCGACCAACGCGCCTGCGACGAGTTGCGGCCGCTCAAATTCACTCCCTACATCCTTTCGCACCCGCTCTCCTCGGTTTTGATCGAATGCGGCACGACCAAGCTCATCTGCGCCGCCAGTGTGGAAAACCGGGTGCCGCCGTGGATGAAGGCGCAGCAGGTTCCGGGCGGCTGGGTCACTTGCGAATACGGCATGCTTCCCGCCTCCACCCACGAACGCATGCGGCGCGAGGCGTCGAGCGGCAAACAGGGCGGGCGGACGATGGAGATCCAGCGGCTGATCGGCCGTTCGCTGCGCTCGATCATCGACCTTGAGGGGCTTGGTGAAAACACCGTTTCGATCGACTGCGACGTGATCGATGCCGACGGCGGCACCCGCTGTGCCGGGATTACCGGCGGCGCGGTGGCGCTGGCGCTGGCCACGCTGACGCCTTTCGGCCAGCAGAATTTCCGGCCTTTTGTGCTGCGCGAACTGGTCGCCGCGGTCAGCGTCGGGATTATCGACGGCGAGCCGATGCTCGACCTCTGCTACGAAGAGGACAGCCGCGCCGAAGTCGATATGAATGTGGTGATGACCGAATCCGGCAAACTTGTCGAGGTCCAGGGCACCGCCGAGCGCGCCCCTTTTTCGCGTGCCCAGCTCAATACGCTGCTTGACCTTGCCGAGCACGGCTTGCGGCAGATTTTCAACCGGCAGAAAGAGGCGATCGCCGCTTCGTTTCAGCAGTGAATCGAGCCGGCGCGGCTTCGGCCCCGGCAATGTGACGAAAGGAAGAAAAGATGGCTGAATATCAGGTGATTGCGCGAAAGTGGCGGCCGCAGAGTTTCGCCGATGTGGTGGGCCAGGAGCATGTGGTGCGCACGCTGAAGAACGCGATCCGGCAGAACCGGACCGCCCACGCCTATTTATTCGTCGGCCCGCGCGGCGTCGGCAAGACCACGCTGGCGCGGATTTTCGCCAAGGCGATGAACTGCGAACACCCGGTGGACGGCGAGCCTTGTTGCAAATGCCGGTCCTGTCTGGCGATTGCCGCCGACAACAGCCTCGACCTGATCGAAATCGACGCCGCCAGTCACAACTCGGTCGGCGAGATGCGTGAACTTGCCGACGAGGTGGTGCACGCCCCGACCATCAGCCGTTACAAGATCTACATCATTGACGAAGTCCACATGCTCTCCAAGCAGGCGTGGAATGCCTTGCTCAAAACCGTCGAGGAGCCGCCGGCGCACGTCAAATTCATTTTTGCCACTACCGAAGTTCATCAGGTGTTGCCGACGATTATTTCGCGCTGCCAGCGTTTTGACCTGTTGCCGATTCCGACCCGGCTGATTGCCGGGCGGCTGGCCAGGATTGCCGAGGCGGAACAGGTCAAAATCGAGCCGGGTGCGATCAATGCGATTGCCCGGGCGGCGGCGGGGGGGATGCGTGACGCGCAGTCTTTGCTTGACCAGATGATTGCTTTTTTCGCGCAGGACGAGGCGCATCCGATTACCGGGGAGCAGGTGTTGTCGCTTTTTGGCCTGACTGACCGCCGGGACTTGGATGCTTTGCTCAAAGCGATGTTGGAGAACCGGCCGGGCGAGGTGGTTTCGCTGATCAATTCATTGTCGCGGCGGGGCAAGAATCTGGAGACGTTGTTTGACGATCTTCTGGCTGCGTTGCGGGCGATCCGGATTGCGCTGGTGCTGAAGAATCCGGGGGAAATTCTGGAGGAAGACCCGGAGACGGTGGCGTCGTACCGTGAAATCGCGGCTGCCGCGCCGGCGGACGCGGTGCCGGTGTTGCTGGAGAATCTGGCGCCGGTGGGGCGGGTGTTGCATGATGCGTTGAACAAGCAGATTTTTCTTGAAACGATTTTGCTCAAAGCGATGCGTGAGGCGCACGCGGTGAAGCTGAACGATATTCTGGCGCGTTTGAATCAGTTGCGCAAGGCGGGCGAATTGAAGTTTCTCGACGACCTTCCGGCGGCGCAAGTTTCGGTGCGTCCGGCGGCGTTGCCGGTGGAAACTGCGGCTCCCGCGCCCATGATTGAGGTGAAACCCGAGCCGAAGGCGCCCACCCGCCCGGAGGTGGTGGCGGCACCGGCTCCGGAGCCGGTGCCGGTCAAGCCGGAGGAGATTGAGACTGCCGAACCGGAGCCGGAGGAGGAGAAAGTTCTGACTCCGCAGCAGGCGGGGGCGGAGTTGCTGGCGAAGTTGCGTCGGATGGCGGCGGGGCTGGCGTCGTCGCCGGTATTGACGATGGGGACGGCGGAGTTGAAAGAGGGGTCGACTTTGGCGGTGGGGTTTGGGATAAACACGGATCTGGCGGCGTATGCCAAACTGGAAGCGGATTTGCCGAGTTATCAGAAGCTGATACAGGAAGTGACAGGGGATTGGGCGGCGAATGTGCTGTTTCACCGTCAGACGTTGATTGAGCCGGTGGCGGAGGCGGAGCCGGAGCCGGGTTTGCCGGAGACCGAGCTGGAAATACAGCCGGAGGAGGAGGACTCGGTGGCGGCGGAGAATGAGGCCGAGGCGCAATTGGCGGAGCTGGCGGAGCGGCGGGAGGAGCCGGTGGTGCCGGTGGTGCTGAACGTTGAGCCGGTGGTGGTGCCGAATTTGGTTGTGGAGCCGGAGCCGATGGTGCCGAAGGCGAAGAGGGGGGTGAAGCGCCGGAGTGTGGTCAATGATGATCCGATGGCGCTGGAGCGGGTGAAGGAGCGTCCGATGGTGGCGCAGGTGCTGGATCTTTTTGGCGGTGAGGTGGTGGACGTCCACGTGCCGCAACAATAAAAAAAGCGCCGCAGGCTCAAAAAAAATAAAAAAAAAGCGCGAAGCGCCAACCCCGCCCTCCGTCGTACGGAGTCGCAGTCCAGGGGGCGAATACCCTTGGTCGCTCCGGCTCCACCGGAGCGAAGCTAAGCGAAGCGCTCCCCCCAATGTCGGCGGAGCCGACACCACACTGCGGGAGCGAGGTCGGCCGCCGAGTCACGAAGTGACCGGCGAACGACATCGAGCGAAGCAGGCCTGGGTGGATACCGGGAGAAGGTTTCGCGCGGAGGCACGGAGGCACGGAGGGGCCGACCGTCGGACTCGGGATGGCGAGCCGGTCGCTGGCGCTCTCTCGGCTCGGGGGGAGATTTTGGGATAGGGTATCGAGCGTGGGCGCTGGCGCGGCCGGTCGCCCCGACACCTGCGGCGTCGGAGCTCGGGCCGGGCTCAGCGGCGGAACTCTCGTTCCGCCTTTCTGAGCTGGGGGCTTCGCCCGGAGCGGGAACGCTGAGGTTTCACCTCACACTCCACAAGAGGGCTTCGCGCCCTCTTGACTCTGCGCAAGGGCACTGCCCTTGACCGGGGTATTTGACACAGGGCACGCATGACACAGGGCACGCAGAGCGCACCGGCGTTCCGGCCCTCAACTACATACAACACGACAGGAGAATGAAGATGTTTGGAAATCTCGGCGAAATGGCCAAGATGATGCAAAAGGCCAAAGACATTCAAAAAAATATGGCCACCATGAAAGAAGAACTCGCCCAAGCCGAATTCAGCGGCAGCGCCCCCGGCAACCAAGTCAGCGCCACTGTCACCGGCGACTTCCGCGTCCGCTGCATCAGCATCGCCCACGAAGCCTCCGGCGACCGCGAACTCCTCGAAACCCAAGTCATGGTCGCCGTCAACAACGCCCTCGACGCCGCCCGCCAGGCCATGCAGAAAAAAATGAGCGACGCCACCGGCGGCCTCAAACTCCCCGATATCTTCTGAGTCGATTACATAAGTCCTTCCGGTCGCCCGAAAGGTCTGTTTTCCCGCCTGACCGGGAGCGCTTTCGGGACATACCGCTTCGGGTATGCCCCTCAATCTACCCGGCCATGCGGAAAAACATCCGCTTTCGGATCGTTCCGGAATGACTTCTGCAATCGACTCTTTTTCGTCGATTACAAAAGTTCTTTCGGCCGCCCGAAAGGTCTGTTTTTCCACCTGACCGGGAGCGCTTTCGGGACATACCGCAAAGGGTTCCCCTCAATCTACCCGGCCATGCGGAGAAACATCCGCTTCCGGATCGCTCCGATATGACTATCCGATCTTCAACACCGGCGCGGCAAAGAGGCCGCAGGGGACCAGTTGCTTCGCCGGATGCGTGTAGACGTGATATTCGTGAGGCCCGGTCCAGCTCGGCCACTTGGTGTCGAGATAAAAGGGGCCGTGCGAATTGCGGCGGTGGCCGAGGACGGTGATCGCTATGATGTTCTTCCCCGCCTTGAGCGCCGCGCCGATTTCGAGTTGGTAGGGCGGCCACGGCAACAGCACCGGCGCGCCGCCGTTGACCGCAATTTCCAAAGCTACCCCGCGATAATCCGGAATTTCGAGCCGCGCCCGCTCCGGTTCGACCTCGAATTCGACCTCATAGAAATAAGTCAGGTTCCCGGCGTAGTGCGGCAGTCCTTGCGGCACCCAGTCGCCCGGGACAAGCTTGACGGGCGGCGCGACAAGGGCCGTCTCCCTCACGCCGAATTCCCCGAGCAAAAATGCCGATTCGAGGCCGGGTAGATCGCCGTGATAGACCGAGTCGAGTTCGAGAAGGTTTTCCCCCTCGACCAGCCATGCCGGATCGAGTTTGAGCTTGCGAAGCGACAAATCACACCAGTGCCCGGCTTCACGTTTTTCGACCGTCCGGCCGTTGAGCGTCACGGTGTACAAATCCGGGCGTTCGACGGCGAAAAAGAGTTCGCCCTGCGGCCGGGTTTCGACCCGGAAACGGTAGCGCTGTTTGAGTTTGACTTGCTCCGCCGGCACCGGCCGCTTGCCGCGAAGCCACGGCTGAACCATCGCCCCGCCGCGCGGCGCCACGCCGAGGTGTTTACGCACCTCGTCATCAGCGGCGATGAAGTAGGTGTTTTGCCCCGCCGGAACCCCGTCGAGCTCGTAGTCAAAGTGATCGAGTACCAGCACATTGGGCTCGTCGCGACGGACCGGAACCGGTGTTGACGCAAGCGCCAGCATCGATCCAGCCGGTTTCGCCGCCGTCGCCGCAACCGCTCCCGGGATTTCACGATCGGTGAAGACAAAGAGCCGCGAGCCAAGTTCATCAAGCGACGTCCGCAACGCAAGCGTACCACCCTCCGCCTTTGCTGCCAATTTTTGCCAGCGCCCGGTGTTGAGGTCGAGTTCGTAAACCTGGCCGAAACGGCCGCCGAAGAGTTTGACCGTGACCTCGGGGAACGCCAGTTTGCGGTCGCGCACCAGGCCGTACTTCATATCGTCGTCGCTGAATTCAACACCGTGGTTGCAGATAAAAAGAGTGTCGGCGTCTTCGCTTTCGCGGAGCATATAGAGCGCCGGGGCGATTTCGCGCCCCGCGCCGTCGGCGATCGATACCGTCCGGGCGGCGGGAGAGAAGAAGTTCGCGAAATCATCCTCTTTGACCGGGGTGAAGAGCCGGTAGGCCGCCTTTGCCGCGTCCGACGGTTGTGCATCGACCCGCTCCGGAATCGCGCCGTAATAACCCACCGTGCCGCCGGCGCGAACGAAGTCGGCGAGGAGTTTGAGGGTGCTTGCCCGGATCGTCCGGAGCCGGGGAATAAGCACCGCGCGGTAGCGGGCGATGCCCACCTGGAGCTCCGAATCTTTCACTCCGGCGTGGCGGCTCATCACCTCTTCGTCGCCGAAGTCGAAGTCGATGTTGGCGGCGAGAATCGGATTGGTCAACCGGGCGAGGGCGCGCGTCTCCTCTTCGCGCCAGCGTTCGCCCGGCGTCGCCTCTCCGGCGGCGTCTTTGCCGCGTTCGCAAGTGGTCCAGGGGGCGAAAACACCCCAGGTTGACTCGATCGGGTGGATCACCAATAGATCACGCCGTTCCCCGCCGCTCTCCAGCGCCGCCCCCAGCCGGGCGAAGTAGGCCTCCACCGCGCCATAGCGGTCGAACCACGGCGACTGGCAGGAGATGCTCGCCGGATAGTCGCGCTTGGCCTCGGCCGCCATGGTGTACCAGGCGAGGTGCTGGCAGCGGTAGTTGATGCCGCAGGCGTACTGCCAGTCGCCGAGCGCCTTGTGCCCGGCAAAGGGAAAGTCCCAGCCGGTGCAACCGTAGGTCTCGGAGAGGCGGCGGCTCCGGCCGAACTGGCGGGCCATCGAACTCAACTGCTTGGCGGTGTTGAAAATCCCCCAGTGCTCGGTCAGCAGATCGATGCCGGGCGCCTGCATGAATTCATAAAGCGGCATCGCCGCCCCGACCATCAGGGTTTGTGAAACGAGGTTGTCCTCGGCGAGGTTGTGTCCGGTCATTTCGAGATGATTGCGACCGCACCACTCGCCGATCAGCTCGCCGAAGGCGCGGACGTAAAGCACCGTCGCCAGCGCCCTGTAGTCGCAACGCGCCCGCGAAAACTCTTCGCCGTCAACGTGGAGAAAGAGCTCGACCAGGTGATCGAGGAGGTCGTAGCCGTACACTTCGCGGAATTTCGCCGGCAGCGCCGGAGTCCATGCGGTTTGGCTGTCGAGGTGGCCGTGAAGGTAATTGGGCTCATCGGTGAATATCCCGGGGACGGCTTTGCCGAATTCATCGCCGATTTCGCGGCGGTAGGCTTCGTGGGTGACTTCGATGAATTTCTGTACCGCGGCCGGATTCATGGTGTCGAGGTAGGCTTCGCCGTTGAACCACGAGCTGGCCGGGAATGCCTCCTCGCTGATCACAAGCATGGTTTCGCCGCGATCGAGGCGGCCGGTCGCGGGGGCGAAGCGCCGGACCGCCGAAGCGGTGCGGCCGTCGAGCCGGGCGGCGAAGACCCCGAGGAGTTTTCCCTGCGGCCCGAGTTCGGGAAGTTCCGCATTTTCAGCAAAACGAAGCCTGAGCTGGCGCTGGCGGAATTCGGGATCTTTGGTGACAATCCCGCCGGCGGCCCCGGAGGGCCAGCGGTCTTCGTCGTAGAGCCAGGCCATCATGCCGAGTTTTTTCGCCTCGTCGATACAGGCGCGGACGCACTCGAACCACTCCTTGCCGAGATACTCGGTGTCGAGCCCGACCCGCGAGTGCATGAAAAATCCGCCCAGCCCCATTTCCTTGAAAATCCGGATCTGGCGGCGGAGTTCCTCCGGTTCCAGTTTGCCGTTCCACGCCCAAAAAGGCGCACCGCGGAATTCGGACGGCATTTCGGCGACTTGTTTCAGCAATTTTTCCAGCATTTTTTCTCCTTCAAGGGTTGTTTACCATTTAATATGCGATATGGTATTGAACAAAACCTTGAGGTTTTGCGAAAAAAAATAGCACAATCTGACAAAAATGCCGAACACCCTCGAAAAATACCTCAACTGGGCCAATTTTCACTTCTGCGTATCACAGGCCAGGCACGACGGCAACTGCTCGATCGGGACGCACCGCCACGACGATTTCTGTGAGCTGGTGCTGGTCCGGCGCGGGCGGGGCACTCATGTGATGGCGGAGCGGCGGCTCAAAATCGGGCCGGGAAGCGTGTTTCTGATCGAACCGGGAAACTTGCACAATTATGAGGACTGCGAAGGGCTGGAGATATACAACCTCCTTTTCGCCCCCGGTTTTCTGGAGGGGGTGGCGAGTGATCTCTTGAGCTTGCCGAATTATCAGTTGCTCTTCAACCTCGCCGGCAACGACGGGCGATCGAGCGGGTGGAATCTCCTCCGGCTGCCGGACGCCCATTTCCCCGAGGTGATTTCGCTTCTCGACGACATTCTGCGCGAACAGTGCGAGCGTCAGCCGGGGGCGCGAAGCGCGATCATGGCCGATTTCTTCAAGGCGCTGCTGTTGCTCTGCCGTTACGCAGTTCCCGCCGGGGGTGCGGTGGGGGGCTCGCACGCCTACCGCATCAGCCGGTTGCTGGCCGAGCTCGACCGCCGGATCGCCGAGCCGTGGACGCTGATTGCGATGGCCGCCGAAAGCCGGATGTCGGTGAGCCTGATGCGCCAGCAGTTCAAGCTCCTCACCGGCGAATCCCCGCTCGCCTTTCTCCAGCGCAAACGCCTTGCCAAAGCGGCGGCGCTGCTCGAATTCGGCCGCCTCGGCATCGCCGAAACCGCGGCGCTCTGCGGCTACGGCGACAGCAACTACTTTACGCGGCTCTTCCGCCAGGCCTACGGCATAACGCCGGGCCGGGTGCGCCGCCGCTGAATGACTTTTTCAGAGCGCGCGGCTGACGGAACTTCCGGCGAAGTCGTCTTTGGGGAGTTTCAGCGTGAACTCCTGCTTTTTGCCGTCGGGCCCGGTGTAGACGCAGCGGACTTTGCCGCCGCTCCGGAGCTGCAAGTCGGCGGCGGAAATCCGGCGCTTGCCGTCGGCGTCGCGGCGGATCAGGAGTGCAACCGGCGACGAGCACTCGACTTCGAGTGTTTGATCGCCGCCCTTGACTTTGCCCGGACGGTAAAAGACCGCGCCGAGGTAGTTCTCCGCTTCAACCGCCTGGAGTTCCGGGGTGTTGGCGAGCACCCGGCAGGGAGGCCTGGCGGCAAAGGCGGCGGTTTGGGCCGCATCCGCGCCGGGAAGCACGGCATAGGCGTAAGCCGCATTTTGCGGTTTGACCCCGTGCTCCAGCCAGAGGCCGAAAACTTCGCTGCTCCGGGTCCCCGTGTCGAGTTTGAATTCATAGTTCGCCCACGGCCACTCCTTTAGCCGGAAGAGTTCATTGGTCAGCGTTTCGGTCGCGAGCGACACTTTTTCGTCTCCGAAAAAGACCGCGCCGACGTTGTCGTGGTGGACGTATTTGACCCCCTCGCCGTCGAGCTTGGCGACCACTTTGCCGTCGGCGGTCGCCGGGCCGTTGGCGCGGCATTGGTTGACGGTGGTGCGGACCGGGTGTTTCGCGTCGGTTCCGGCGATTCCGGCGCCGAGTGCGACGAAGTAGTTGCCGGGGAAGAAATACGCCTTGTGCGCCCGCGCCTGATTGCGGGCGAATTCCATCGCGCACAACCCGACTTCACCGTCGGAGACCCCGCCGGCGGTCCGGCTTGAACCGAATTCCGAGCCGAAATCCTCGATTTTGATGCAGAGATCCTCCTGCTTGCTGGCGTCGGGGGAGATGAAAGAACTGTACTTCTTTTTGAAGTCGCGGATTGCCGCGAGCCGGCCCTGGGCGTCGTTTTTGATCGCGTCGCAGTTCTGCTCAAGCTCGGCGTATTTTGCGGTCGGCAGTTGGTATTCGGCCTTGGAAAGATAAGTTTCGGTGGTGCCCGGTATCCGGAAGAGGTCGCCGGCGGCGAAAACGCCGTCGTACTCGTCGCCGCGCACCAGCACCACATAAGCGCCGTCGGCGCTGAACCACTGGCCGTGCCCCTCCGAACGCAAAGTCCGGGTCGAATTCATCCGCACCGAGGTGTAGAAATCCTTGCCCCGGTGGACCATCATATCGGTCCAGTAGAACATCCGGTTGCCGGTGATTTCGGGCGCTTTGCCGCGGATTGAAGCGGCGAACTCTTTCGCCTCGTCCTGCCGGAACGGCACCGCTTCGGCGATGATCCCGATGGTCATCGCCGGAGCCGGGTAGCGGCCGGAGAGATACACCCGGCGTCCCGACACCTGCGGGTCGATGTGGCCCCGGTAACACTTGAACCTGAAGCCGTCGAGGAGGTAGCCGGTGAAGCGGTTGACCGACTCGGGCGCGGGCTGGAACGAGGTGCCGTTTACCAGCTGGAGGATACGCGAGCCGCCGACCAGATAGGAGACGCCGTAACCGCCGTCGTAGGCCTGGCGGCCGCCGTCGTAGTTGTGCGACGAATAGGAGTTATCGACGTGAAGACCTTCGGTGCCGCCGTACGCAAACTGGAAGCTTTTCTGATCGAGCCGCTTCAAGGTCTTTTCGATGAGCGGACGGTCCCCGGTCAGCGCGCCGATGCAGAGCGCGGCGTAGCTGACATCGACCAGATTGGCGCCGAGATGACGGTCGATCGAGCGTTCGCAGCTCGCCATTTGTTTGGCCCAGCCGGCGATCAACTCGGGGCGTTCGCTCTTCATGGCGTCATAAAAGGGCAGCACGCCGCGGGCGATTTCGGTCGGAATGCCGATTTCGTTGAAGTACCACGAAACGCCCCGGCCGGGATTGCGCGCGAGCCAGTAGTCGGAGAGCCGGAAGAAGGCTTTTTTGAGCTCTTCGCGGTGATAACACGGCCCGGCCGGGTCGGACCAGGCGAGGGCGAGCGTGCCCAGCGCGGCGAGGTGTTCACGGATCTGGCTGAAGTTGTTGTAATCGACTCCCGCGAGCGAGCCGTCCGGCTGAATGCGGTCGAGCACCGCCTTGACCTGGGCCTCCGCCTCGGCGGCGCGGTAGATTCGGGCTTCGGCGTTGGCGACCGCGGCTTCGCTGAAATTCCGCCGCATCCGGGCGAAGTCGTCGGTTTCGGCGGCTCCGGCGAAGAGCGCGCCGAGGAGGGACAGACAAAGGATCAGGCGCTTCATTTATTCCAGCTCAAGGTCGAAGTTGTCGATCTGGAAAGCATTGACCGTGTTGCCGATGCCGAGCATCAGCTGATCGATCGGTTTGGCCGCGCTTTCGGCGGTCAGTTCGTGCTTGAAGCGAAGTTCTCCCTCGACGTAGAGTTTGAGCATTGCGGTGGTGTCGGTCAACCGCTCCAAACTCAGTTTGATCTCGGTCGCGTTGTTGCTGCCGATATTGAAGTTGAGTTTGGCGTTTTTGAGCAGTATGACCTGCGGCTCACGGCCTCCGAGCTGGCCGAGCGGGGCGGAATTTTTGCGGTAGAGCGAGAAACCGGCGGTATCGACGCCGAGGCAGAAGTAATAGCCTTCGTTTTTGTTGGCCTCGGCAGAGCTCGAAGCGAAGCCGAAACGAAGGCCGGCGGCGTCAAGTTTGGTCTCGCCGGCGACTTTGACCTTGAAGGTCACGGTGAGGCTGCTGCCGACCGCTACCGTCTGCGGGGCGAAGGGAATCACGATGCTTGAGTAATTGCGCTGGGGCTTGAAGGTAAAACTCTTGTCCTTGACTTCGACGTCGGCCCCGAATTTTTTCCAGTCCGCGGCGGCGGGGAGGGCGATTTCCCCGGCTCCGGCAAAGAGCGCGGTCAGGGCGGTAACAGCGAAGAGGGCGGTGATCTTTTTCATAATGCTCCTTATTTTTTGAGCGCCGCTTACAAAAGTCATTTCGGATCGATCCAAAATTACTTTTGCAATCGGCTTGTGAATGCGCGATTTACGAGTTCTTTGCCGTTCGGGTCGACGGCTTTGACGGTTCCTCCGACGTCGCCGTCACGGTTGAATTTCAATTGCCATACTATGCCCTTGGCATCGGTAAATTCAAGGCCGTCGGTTTTTTCGTCGGTCAGAAGTTTGGCGGGAACCATTGCCTCCGTTTTTTCGTCCCCGGTCTGGAGCAGATGCAAAAAGGTGCTCCGGGTCAGGTTTTCCTTGTCGGCGACTTCGAGCCGCCAGTTGCCGGTGATGCGGTAGCGGCTCCGCCAGTCGGGGCCGGGGAGCTCCCAGTTTTTGCCGGAAGCTTCAAATTCGCGTCCGGGCCCGCCGACGAGATTGACCGCCGAGTCGGCGGGAAGCAACGTTTTGACAAAGAGCCGGCCTTCGTTCTCCGCGAGCAACGAACCGTCCGGCTGTCGCGCGGGCTGGTTCTGGAAGTGGAGCAGAAATTCTTTTTTCTGTTCCGGGCTGACCGACTCGACCCGGTCGTAAATGACGAAATAATCGGGGTAAATATAGACGAACTGACGGATCACCGCTTTGGCCTTTGCCGGCCGGTAGGTCGGCGCGGCGTCGCCGGCGGCGTAGGTGAAGAGGTCGTTGCTCTCGAGCGCCAAAGCTTTGCCACCGGCATTTTTGTACTGGCCGCCGTGGTTGAAATAGACCGGTTTGAAGTCCTCCGGGGTGCTCCCCCAGGGCGCCCAGAACGAGGCCATCGGCTCATCCGGCATGTGGCTCAGGATCGCGTTGTGGGCGACGGTCTGCGGCGCGTAGTAGACGTGGTGCATGTTGGTGGTGCGGCTGCCGGAATCGAGCGCGAGGAAATTTTTGCGGAAAATGACAAACGCGTTTTCGTCGTAGTGCGAATGGTTGCCGTGCTCCGCCCCGAACCGGAAAATGGCGTGGGTTTTGTCCGCTTCGACCCCGTCGCGCATGATCAGGAGGCCGAAGGGCCGGAAGTAAGCGGCTTTTTCCCCTTTGTTGAGAATCGCCGGATCGACCGCCTCGACCTTTACCGGATCGAAGTTTGTCAGGAGAAAGCCGAGCAGCGGATACCAGCGCGAGAAGCGGCGGTCTTTCTCCGGCAGAAGCTGCATGGTGGCGTAAATCGGAGCCATCCGTCCGGGGTATTTCTTGCCGTAAAAGTGAATCGACTGCGCCAGATGGGCGTACATCTCGCCGGTGTCAAGTTCGTTCCGCAGGTGCATGGTGTCGCCGACCCCGTATTGGAGGAATCGCCCGTTGTCCGGAATCGACGCCCAGTTGAACCAGTTGGGATAATCGAGCATCTGCGGATAGTCGGCCGAAACGTCCTTGCCGGTCGCCGACTTGATCAAATGAAAAAAGATGAACGTGGCGTAGGGATACATCCCAAAACTGTATCCCGAAGTCGGCGCGACCAAAAGTCCGGTGCCGCCGGAAATTTTTTCGCGAAAAGCCAGCATTTTCAAGTTGCGGTCATACGCGCCGTCGAGGAGTTCTTCGGCGAGTTTGTCGTTGATGCCGTCGCGGTAGGCGGCCAAGCCGATGAAGAGCGCCAGATTCTTGATGCCGTAGTTGCCGGTGTCGATGCCGTCGCCGCTGTTGCGGTGAAATTTGGCGGTCTGGAGATCCCGGATGTTTTCCAGCATCGGTCCGGCAAAGGCTTTGCGTTCCTCCGGGGTGAGGCCGTTGTAAATCCAGTCGTAGGCGGTGATCGCATTCTGCCGCAGAGTGGAGTGCCAGTCCACCAGCGTCTGGTGTTTGAGGCACCACTGGAAGAACTCGAGCGCAACCATCAAATATTTGTACGCCTTGACCTTGTACTGCTCATCGCCGGTCACGAGATAGACAAAGGCGCACTTCTGCGCCTCGTCCGCTCCGCGCATTTTGACCAGTTGCACGCCCTCGGTGTAGGGTTTGTTGTATTTGACCTTGCCGTCGACGATGGTGAAGCGTGTGGTGTCAAGCTCGAATCGGGGATTGTCGCCGAGCGCGTCGACCTCGGCTTTGAGCTTGGCGAAGTCGTCGCGGCGGACGCTTTGGGCGTAGTTGCGGACTTCCCCGAGGGTTTCCGGCGAGATGAAGAGGCGCGGATGATCGGCGCGGATCGCGTCTTTCCACGATTCGGCGGCGTTGCCGCCGAGTGCGGATGCCAGGCAAACGATGATGGCGAGAAGGTGTTTCATGGCAATGTTCATGTTTTCAGGGGTTGAAATTGGCCTGACGGTCGAAAAACGGCCGCTCGGTTCCGGTTTTCAGCGCGGCTTCGAGCGTCAGCAAATTGATGTCGACGAAATCGTCGAAGCTGAAATTCTGCGCCACCGGGCATTCGAGGGTGATCGCCATGCCGCCGGAGGTCAGCGGTATCAGCGTATTGAAGTTGACGGCACTGCTCAATTGCGGCTTCGGATTGACCGGTTCTTTGCGGAATTTGGCTTCATACAAGGCCCGGTTGATCGCTTCGTAGAGGAACAGCGCCCGCTCCTCGCCGGGCGGCAGGATCGCCGGGTCAAAGGAATAGGAGTGAAAGTTGATCAAGAGATCGACGCCATACTTCCCGACCAAATTGAGCAAGCCGCGCACTTCGGCGGTGCGGATGTTGCCGGGTTCGGCGTCGTGCATCGGATTGAAGCCCTCGGAATTGGGATAGCCGCCGGGATAGGCGACCTGGTCGAGCGGCAGCGGGAAGTGCGCTTTGCTCCCCCGCCAGCCGATCATCCGGCCGTCGCGCCAGCTGCCCTGCGACGCGTTGAGGAATTCGTCCTTGGTGACGCCGTTGAGGTGATCCGGCGAAATCGAGCGCCCGTCCATATTGAGGCAGGGGATGATAATGAGGTTGTAGTTTTTGACCAGTTCCAGCAGCGAATCACGGCTTTTGCCGCGCAAATCCCTGCCGGTTTCGAGCAAATGAATCAGATTCATCGCCGCCGCCACGCCCTCGGCCTCGGCGCCGTGGAAGCCGGATACCCAGACCACGGTTTGCTTGCGCGGTGCTTTGCCGAGATAGGCGTCGGGGTCGTCGGAGGCGCTTCCCGCCGACCAGTTGGCGGTTCCCGCCGCCGGCGGGCATTCGCCGTAGAAGAGGGCGTAGACCGGATAACCGAGCGGGGCGGTCGCTATCACCTCGGCACGGCCGCGTTTGACGTTGCGGCAGGCTTCGGTGATTTCCGCCGGCCGGACTTGCCACCAGGACGGACGCCCGGCCAGGCCGGCGATCTTCAATGGCGCGAATCGTGGATTCTTCACTTCGCTTTCCCCGCGGTTTGGCGCGGCGCAAGCGCCCAGCAGGAGCGCCATTCCGGCGAGCGCCGCCGCCCGTTGTATGGTTTTCATGGCTTCCTCTTCAACGTTTACCGCCGCTTGGGATTAATTGACGACCCAGGTCGCTTTGGGGGCGACTTCCACAATCGCTGAGGTTCCCGGGCCGCCGACCGAAAAGACCGTCATTTTGGCAATATTCATCTTGGCAGTTGAGCTGTAAAGGCCGCCTGCGAGGAACCCGAAATTATTGTAACACTCGGTGGGGGTTCCGGTTCCGACATGACCGTCGAGGAACGATACATTGACTCGCCCGGAGTGATTCGGGGCGAAGTGGGCGTACCACCAGCTGGTCGCCTTGTCGCCATTGGAGATCAGACGCGAGCAGGGGCCGCCGTTGGGCTGGGTGGCCGAGCCCGCCAGCGGATTGGCGCCGTCGCTGAAAATCCCGACTTTTGACGGGCCGAAAGTCATGATCGATTTCGAATTCAAGGTGAAAGCTCTGTCCTGAAGAGAAGGAGTTCCGGTCAGATTGATCTGGGGCGCCGAGTACGAATAATCAGTCGTCTTCAATTGCGGGAAGACACGCCGGTAAAAGGGGCAGATGAACGCGTCAGGGTTATAGGGAAGATAATTGCCTTTGATGAAAATACTGGTCCACTGTCCGTGTACGGTGTTGTATCCATTTTGCGTCGGTCCGGTATAGTCGCCGTTGACGTTGTTGGAAACGAAAAAATCACCATAGTCGTTGCGGTACAGCGACAGGGCGGTGCCGACCTGCTTGAGGTTCGACACGCACTTGATCGCGAGCGCTTTGTCGCGGGCCTGGTTGAGGGCGGGCAGCAGCATCGAGGCGAGAATCGCGATGATCGCGATGACGACGAGAAGCTCGATCAGGGTGAATGCTTTTTTCATGGAACCTCCATTTATGTTGCGGGAAAAATATTGCAATCAGAAAACTTTCTGTGATTCCGACGGTTTGATGACTTCGACGCGAATGAACTGCTGACGTGGCGCTTCTCCGCCGAAAAGACGGCTCCGGAGGTAATCTCCGGCATGTTTGCCGAGGACGCCGCCGTTGATGTCCAAATAGGGATGGCCGGGAAAGCGATACCGGGTCGAATGAACGATGACTGCTTTGAGTTCGGCAAAGAGATCCCGGTCGGACGCCCGCAGCAGCGCTTCGCGGCACGGAATCGATTCACTGCCGAACGCGAAAATACCGTCAAACACGATTTTCTTTTTTCTGATCCGCTCAATCATAAGGTCGTATTCGGCCCGGTGTGAAAGCCATAACTCCGGATTCCAGAAATGGCCGAGGGCGGTCATTTCAGCGACGAAGCCATCGACCAATTCCTGATAAACTTCCTGCTTGCGGTCAATCGCGAGAAGCGGCGAAAAGCATCCCTCTTCCACGAAATAACGGGCGACGGCGTGACCGGCTCCGGCGTAATCGACCATCACTGTCGCGGTCGGTCCACCGAGCGAACGGCCGACTGATATCACCGGAACGCCCGCTTCTTCGACGTAGCTTGCGACTTCGGCGCGCCTCTCGTCGGGGTGTATCCAGAGCAATCCGTCGAGCCGGTACTTGAGTATCTCGTCCGCCGCCGCCCGGCCGTCGTTGACCAGCTGGAGGAGCGGCATATTGATCCAGTGATGCTGATTGAGCTCATGCTGGACGGCATCGACGATGCTCCAGTAATAGGGGTCGAAAAAGAGCGAACTTCCGTAGCCGAGCAGAATGCCGATGGTGCGCACATCGACACGGTCATGCAATTCCTTGTCGGCCATCGGGTTGGTGAAAGCCCCCGCGCCGTGGCGGATCAGGAGGACCCCCTCCTCGGCCAGTTCGGCCAGCACCTTGCGCAAGGTCGGCCGGGAAGTCCTGAAGCGGGCGCAAAGCTCGCGCTCCGAGGCGATCTTGACCGAATCGTCGGGATTCCGGCGCAACACTTCAAACACATACTGTTTGACGGCGGAATTTAAATTGCGGCCGATCATGGACGCGGAATCCTTTCATTAATTTTACCAGTGTTTACCAGTTATTATAGCAAAAAAAGGGCCGCTTGTCAAGGTTCGATCTGAAAAAAGCCGGTTTTTTGACAAAAAAAGTAAGGGCAGGGCGGCGGGTGCAAACAAAAAGACCCCCGTCGCAAAACGGAGGTCTTCGGCAAACGTCGGCGCGATTACTTGCCGGCGTTTTCGTTCTTCTGGAGCACGCCCGCTTCGAGCAGTTTGTCGATCAGCTGCTGCATCGAGTTGAATGCGCCGAGGAAGCCCTGCGGCGGCATGATGATGCGTTCGTTGACCACCGGGGTCGGGGCTTTGCCGTCTTCGCCCGGCTGGAGAGTGACAAAGTCGAAACGGACCATGCCGCCCGCGAAGTGAATCTGGCCGATGCCGTCCGCAAAAATTTCTTTCTTGTTGTCCATCATATACCCTTTCATGAATTAGCGGTTTGTGACCTTACAGTAAAGCTCCTTTGCGGAATCGTCAAGTCTTTTTTCGATTTTTTTCACTTTTTTTTGTACAGATCGGATTGAAGCTTGAATTTTTTTTTTTTCAAGGCAAATTATGATGATGTACTATTCCATTTCCGAAAGCAGGTTCTGATATGTTTCAACCCGATTTTGCCAAAGGCGGCGGGCTTCTTCCGGCGATCGCTCAGGATGCCGTCACCGGCGAAGTGCTGATGCTCGCCTATGTCAATGAAGAGGCGTGGCGCGAGACGCTGCGCAGCGGTCTGGCCACCTATTACTCCCGCAGCCGCGGCAAGCTCTGGAAAAAAGGCGAAAGCAGCGGCAATGTCCAGAAAATCGTCGAAGTGCTGGTCGACTGCGACGCCGACACCATTCTTTACCGGGTCGAACAAGTCGGCGGCGTCGCCTGCCACACCGGCCGGGTCAGTTGCTTTTTTCGCCGGGTGAAGCCGGACGGCAGCTTGGAGGAAACACAGGACGTTCTCATCGATCCCGCTCAAATTTATCAGGGGAAACATCATGAATAAGGCGCAAATCATCGCATCGCTCGGCGAAGTCATTCCGCCGGGCACCATCCGCGCCGATGTGCCGTTCCGCGAAGTCACCAGCTTCGGCGTCGGCGGCACCATCGACATTATGGTCGAACCGGATGACGATCTCGAGTTGTCCCGGCTCTTCAAATTCATCCGCACACACGAGTTGCCCTGCCTCGTGATCGGCGGCGGCAGCAATCTGGTCGGCGGCGACGAGCCGTTCCACGGCATCGCAATCCGCCTTGACCGCGGCATTTTCGCAGCGGTCAAGGTCGGCCGGCGCCACTTCACCTGCGGCGGCGCGGTACGGCTCTCCGAGCTGGCGCGAACCGCCGCCAAGGCCGGTTTCGGCGGACTTGCCGAGCTTGCCGGCATTCCCGGCACCCTCGGCGGTGCGCTGCGCATGAATGCCGGAGCGCGCGGTGTCGCGATCGGCTCGCGGGTGGTGCAACTGTGCGGATGCCGGACCGACGGCTCGATCTGGACCGCCGAAGGTGCGGAAATCAACTGGGGGTACCGTCAGAGTTCGATTCCCGATGACGTGGTGGTGACTTCGGCGATTCTGGAGCTGCCGGCAGTCGAGCCGGAAGCGGAATTGGCGAAGGTCAGCGCCGAGATCGCCAAGCGCCGCGAGTGCGAGCCGAGGGGCCGCAGCGCCGGTTGTTTTTTCAAGAATCCGTCCGCCGACGAGCCTGCCGGGCGGCTGCTTGACCGTGCCGGGCTCAAGGGCAAGCGCGTCGGCGATGCGATGATCAGTCAGGAGCACGCGAACTATTTGCTCAATTGCGGCAACGCCACCGCCGCCGAGCTGATCGAGCTTGCCTCGCAGGCGCGGCGGGAAGTGGCGAGGCAATTCGGCATTTATCTCACTCCCGAAGTGGTGTTCGTCAATCCCGCCGACCGCGAAAAAGTGATGGCGGCGGCGGTGCCGCCGAAGGTCGCTGTGCTCAAGGGCGGCGACAGCAGCGAGCGCGAAGTCTCGCTGCGCTCCGGCGCGGCGGTGGCCCAGGCTTTGCGCAATGCCGGGTACGAGGTGGTGGAAATCGATTTGTCCAAGTGCGAAATTACCGCCGAAATGCGTGCGTGCGACGTAATTTATCCGGTGCTTCACGGTGGTTTCGGCGAGGACGGGCGGCTGCAGAAACTGCTTGAGGAGGCGAAGCTTCCTTTTGTCGGTTCGGGCAGTGGTTCGTGCGATCTGGTGATGGACAAGATCCGCACCAAGCGGCTGCTGGAGAAACTCGGTTTGCCGACCGCCCGCTGGGCGGTGGTGACGCCGGAGAAGCGGGAGATTCCGGACTTTCTCAGATTCCCGCTGATTCTCAAGGCGCCGCGCGAGGGTTCGACTATCGGGATCATCAAAGTCAACGCGCCCGAAGAGTGGGAAGATGCGCTCGACAAGGAGTTCGTGTACGATCGCACGCTGCTGGTCGAGGAGTTCATCGACGGGGTTGAGGCGACGGTGCCGTTGCTATCCGGCAAAGCGTTGCCGATCATCGAGATCCGCAGTCCGCACGGATTTTACGACTATGATGCCAAGTATGTGTACAAGGACGGCAAGACCGAATATTTCTGTCCGCCGCAGAAAATTTCCGAAGCGGCGCAGCGGACGATGGCGGTGCAGAGCGAACTGTTTTTCGCCGAGTTCGGATGCCGCGACATTCTGCGGGTTGATTTCATGATTGACGGCGACGGGAATTTGTACATTCTCGAAGGCAACGCGATTCCCGGATGTACCGCCACCAGTCTGGTCCCGAAGGCGGCCAAAGTCGCCGGGATTTCGTTTGAACAAATGACTTCCGGTCTGGTTAAGGCCGCATTGAAAAGAACAAAATAAACGCCGCATGTCGCGGTGAACCAAGGATACCGGTTATGAAATCCGCCATGATTGCAATCGTTTTGAGTATGAGCGCGGTGATGGCCGCCGCCGCCGACATTGGTGCGGACGCGCCCGACCTCGCGCTGGGGGAGACGCTCAAGGGCAAAGCGCCGACGCTGGCTTCGCTGAAGGGCAAAAGTTACCTTGTGCTTCACTTCTGGACAACCAATTGCAAACCTTGTGATGATGCGGTGCCCAAGGTCAATGCGATGGCGGCCAAATACGGAGCGCAGAATGTGTCGTTTCTGGCGATCGGGAGTGATGATCCTGCCACGTTGCGCAAGAGCAAGAATTTTGCGGACTACAATGTTCCGGTGGCTGCTGATGACATGGTGCGGACGGCGGACCGTTATTTGCGGGCGTCGGACCGGTTGCCGACGGATGTGATTATCGGCAAGGACGGCAAGGTGTTGTGGATTGGTCCTTCGGCGGCGTTGGAGGGGGCGTTGACGGCGGTTTTGGATGGCACGTACAACTTTGAGGAAGCGGTGGATTTTGATCGTTTCGACCGGGAGATGACGGCGGCGATTCAGAAAAACGATCATGCCGCGGCGTTGGCGTTGATGGACGGGCGGTTGAAGAAGCGGCCGGACGATGTTGAGTTGATTGCCGGGCGCTGTAATCTTCTGGCCCGGCAGCTGCAGCAGCCGGAAAAGGCGCAAGTGGATCTGGATGCAGCGATTGCGCGTTTGCCGAAGGAGTTCAAGTTGCGGGAGACGAAGATTAATTTGCTACGATTTACGAATAGTACGGGCAAGCCGGTGACGGAGACGTACAGTGCGATTGCGCGGGACTTTGCGGATCGGCCGATGTTGCTGGTGCAACTGGCGGAGAATCTGATGCGTCAGCCGGTGGGTGAGTTTCAGTTGGGGAGTGTTTACGTGTTGACGCGAGCGGCGTATGAGAACGGGACATTTGCGGGCAATCGGGAGAAGGGGCGTGCGGCGGCGGCGTATGCGCGCAGTTACTATTATGTGGGCAAGTTGGATGAGGCGATCAAGTATCAGAAGATTGCGTTTTCGCTGTTAAAGGGGACGCCGGACGAGAAGCGGGCGACGACGGATTTGAGTTATTATCATACGGCCAGACAGGTGGCGGATGATATTGATCGTGCACAGGCTCCCAAAAAATAAAAAAAATAAAAAAAGCGCCGCAGGCTCAAAAAAAATAAAAAAAAAGCGCGAAGCGCTCAATCCCGCCCCCCGTCGTACGGGGTCGCAGTCCAGCGCGCGAAAAGCGCTGGTCGCTCGCTCAATAGCGAGCGAAGCTAAGCGAAGCGCTCCCCCCGAGGTCGGCGGAGCCGACGCCACACTGCGGGAGCGAGGTCGGCAGACGTGTCACGAAGTGACCGGCGAACGACATCGAGCGAAGCAGGGCGGGGTGGATACCGGGAGATGGTTTCGCACGGAGGCACGGAGGAGGGGATTTTGGGATAGCGTATCGAGGGCGGGCGCTGGCGCGGCTGGTCGCTCCGCGGCATGCGCCGCGTCGCTCGGGCCGGGCTCAGCGGCGGAACTGCGTTCCGCCTTTCTGAGCTGGGGCTTCGCCCGGAGCGGGGGAGGCGAGGCGTTGCCTCACACTCCACAAGAGGGCTCCGCGCCCTCTTGACTCTGCGCAAGGGCGCGGCCCTTGACCGGGGTACGTTGGACGCTGTTCCTGGCCACCCGCGACAACGGAGCGGTGAGAGTCAGAGCCGCAGTGCGGCCGCAAGGGCGCGGCCCTTGACCGGGGTACTGGCGCTTTGGCACGCAGGGCTTGCTACCTGAAAAACGGCACGCCCTCCAGCTCAAATCCTTCCAGCTCCTCCTGCCGGTAAAACACCTTGTTCAAAAATAAACCGTGCGGCGGCGCCGTCGACGGCGCCGCACAACGGTCACGCGCCGCCAATATCCGCCCCACCGCCTCCGGCGCCAAAACCCCCGCCCCCACCGCCTCCAGCGTCCCCATCAAACAACGGATCATCTTATACAAAAATCCATTGCCCACAAATGTCACACAGTAATACTCCCCAAACCGCTTCCCCGTAATCCGGTAAATCGTCCGCACCGCCTCCTCAATCCGACTCCGCTCCACCACGAAACTCGAAAAATCGTGCGTCCCCACCAGATACTCCGCCCCCGCCATCAGCTTCGCTTCATCAATCGGCCGCCCCGGCCGCCAGCTGTACCGCGCCGAAAACGGCGTGTCATCCCCAAGATTGAGCACATACGTATACGCCTTGCCCAACGCATCATAACGGGCATGAAATCCCAGCGGCACCTCGCTGATCGACGCGATCCTGACCGAACCCGGCATCAGCCGGTTCAACGCCGAACGCACCTTCTCCGGCGGAATCCGCGGAAACTCCGGCGCAAGATATGTCGCCGCAAAACCCAGCGCATGCACCCCGGAGTCAGTCCGGCTGCTGCCGATCAGGTGAATGTGCTGATCGTTGTACAGACGCTTGAGATTGCTCTCGATCACCTCCTGCACCGTGATATGATTGGGCTGAAGCTGCCAGCCGCTGTAACCCGATCCGTCATAGCAGATTTCAAGCAGATAACGCTTATCAGGCACGTACGAGGTCTTCTCAATACCGTGCGCAAGCTCGTTGTTTTCAGTCATGCCAGCAACTCCATTGCGATTTCATCCCAGAACAGTAATCCCTTTCGGGTGCATTTCAAGTGTAAGCCGTCAAAAAACAGCAAATCAGGGAACCTCGCCGCAATCGCCCCGAGTTCGCGCCATTGCTCCGTCGTCGCGCCGGGCAAATCAAGATAACGATCCCGGCCCCAGCCCTCGACCGTGCGCAAATTCATCGCCGCAATCTCCCGCCGCCGCTCCGCCGGAGAAAGTTCATCAAGTTCAGGCGGCTCCCCCGCCAGCCATCCGTCCAGCGTCAACGGCTGCTGAAGCCGCGTTTTGCCGTCAAATCCGGCGGCGGCAGGGCCGAAGCCGTACAGGATCGAGCCCTCCCATACCCGGAGATTGTGACGGCAACCGCAACCCGGCCGGGCATAGTTGGAAATTTCGTAGCGCGCAAGGCCAAAAGGAGCGAGGAGCTCCGGCAACGCTTCGTAAACCGTCGCCGAAAAGTCGTCGTCAACCGGAATCGAACTCAAACGCGTACCCTCCTCGGGCGTCAGGCTGTAGCACGACAAGTGGTCGATTCCGGCCCCGGCAGCGCGCGCAAGATCGGCCGCGAAGCCGTCCAAAGTCTGGCCGGGTATCGCATAAATCAAGTCGAGATTGAAGTGCCGGAAACGCCCGGCAAGAAGTTCTATCGCAGTTGCGATCGCTTCGTCGGAGGCGTCGCGGCCGAGAATTTGCCGCAGCGACGGGTCAAAGCTCTGGACGCCGAGGCTGACCCGGTTGGCAAATTCGGCGATCACCGCCGCCTTGGCCGCGGTGATCGTTTCCGGATTGGCTTCGATCGAGATTTCGGCGTCGGGCCGGAGCGGCAGATGACGCCGGAGCACGGCGAAAAGCGTTTCGAGCTCGGATTCACTGAGCAAGGTCGGGGTGCCGCCGCCGAGGTAAAGCGTCTCCACCGGCGCGGAGATCGCGGCCCGCTCAAGGTCCGTTGCAAGCTTGGCAAGATAGGCCCCGCGCAACTCGGCCGGAGCCCCGCTCTCGGAGTAAAAAGCGCAGTAGCCGCATTTGGCGCGGCAAAAGGGCACGTGAAGATAAACCTGAACGCCCGCTTCGCTCATCGGCCGTTCAATTCAAGCGCCAGCGCGGCGAAAAAGGCGATGCCGTGGCGCAACGCCCGGTCATTGAAGTCGTAGCGCGGATTGTGCAAACCGACCGCGTCCACCCCCATCCCGAGCCGGGCGTAAACCCCCGGAACTTCGGCGAGGTAATACCCGAAATCCTCCGCCCCCATTGCCGGCCGCGGAAGCTCGCGATAAGCGTCGGCGCCAAGGTATCGCGTCACCGCGAGTTTGGCGGTTTCCACCGCCGCCGGATCATTGACGGTTACTTCGTAGGCCTGATCGTAATCCATTTCGTAACTTGCCCCGTTGGCGGCGGTTACATGTTCGAGGATGCGGCGCATTTCCGGTTCGAAGCGGGCCGCGGTGACGCGGTCGAGGGCACGGGTCGTACCCGCGAATTCCGCGGTGTCCGGGATCACATTTGAGCTTTGTCCGGCGCTTAACTGGCATACTCCCAGCACCGAAGCCGCCTGCGGGTCGAGGCGGCGTGAAACAATGCTCTGGAGCATCATCACCGCTTCGCAGGCGGTGAGCAGAGGGTCGATGGTCAGCTCAGGCGAACTTCCGTGGCCGCCTTTACCGAAGATTTTGACTTTGAAGTGTCCCGCCGCGGCCATGATCGGCCCCGGCCGGGTTTCGATCACCCCCTCCGGCACGCCCGGCCAGCCGTGCAAGGCGGCGCAGAACTCGACGTCGGGGTTCTTGAGCAATCCTTTGGCAACCATCTCGCCCCCGAGGGCGCGGACTTCCTCGCCGGGCTGAAAGACGAAACGGATTCGCCCGTTGAGTTGATCGCGGATGCCGTCGAGGAGCCTGACCGCCCCCAGCAGCATCGCCATGTGGCCGTCGTGCCCGCAGGCGTGGGCCATTCCCGGATGTTCCGAGGCGTAGGGCGCGCCGGTGCTCTCGTCAAGCGGCAGCGCGTCGATGTCGGCGCGCAGGAGAATGGTTTTGCCCGGCCGCCCGGTGTCAAGGTCGGCGACCACATCGGTACCGAGCAGCGGCTCCCGGAATTCGAGTTGATACGGACGGAGTTTTTCGCGCAGAAAGGCCGCGGTTTTGAACTCCGCCGCCGCGATTTCGGGAATCCGGTGGAGGGTGTGACGAAGCTCGCGGATATCCGGGAGCATCGCGTCGATTTTGTTCAAGAGTTCCTGCGGCGTCATCTTTTTCCTCTCCAAAGCTCCGGATCGCCTCAGTGGCGGTAAACCGGCGCGACCCAGCGCTGTTCTTTGGCCCCGCGGTAGAGCGCTTCCATCACCGCATTGCGGTCGGCGGCTTCCTCGACCGTCACCAGCGGCGTCTTTTCGCCGGCCAGCGCATCGAAGAAAAGCTCAAAGGCATGTTTGAGTTCCGGCCCGAGTCTGGTCCACGGAGTCTTGCCGTCGGCACCCTCGACTTTGTTGCTCTTGAAGTAGAGTTCGCCGTTGAAAATCACCGCGTGGCCCTCGGTGCCGCTGACTTCAAGCGTCACCGGGTTGGCGACGTCGACCCACGCCCCGGCAATCGAGCCGAGAACGCCGTCGGCGAAACGCAAATAGCCTTCGCCGGTCTCTTCGCACTCGCTGCCGTAGCGACCGGTGACCACCGCGAGATCGGCGGTCACCAGCATCGGGCGGCCCATCAGGTACATCAGGAGATCCAGCGAATGGGTGCCGAGGTCGCCGAATGCGCCGCATCCGGCCACCGCCGGGTCGGCCATCCAGCGCCAGTCGGTGTCGAACCAGCCGCCAAGCGAACCGCTGTGGCAGTTCTGGTGGCGGACCCGGGTGACCCGGCCGAAGTGACCGGCTTCGATGGAGGACTTGACGAAACGGAACAACGGATTGCCGCGCATGAAATAGCCGGTCTGGAACAGCACGCCCGCTTTGGCGATCGCATCGGCCATCAGTTTGGCGTCGGCGCCGGAGAAACCGAGCGGTTTCTCGACGAACATCGGCTTGCCGGCTTTGGCGGCGGCGAGGACGAGGTCGAGGTGACGGTCGGTTTCGGAGCAGATCACTACGGCGTCGATCGCGCGATCGTTCCAGATTGTTTCGAGATCGGCGATCACCCCGGTCGAAAGCGCGTCGGCGTTGGCCTTGGCGCGCTTTTCGTCGTGATCCCAGACCCCGGCGACTTCGACGTCGGCGCGTTCGTTCATGCGTTTGACGAAATTCGGGGTGTGGATGTGGGCGCACCCGATCAGCGCCGTTCGGATCGCTTTGCTCATCGGAAGTTCCTTTTCAGTATTTTTTGTCGGCGTAGGCGACCCAGCCGCCCGCCTTGACGAGTTCGAGGTCAAAGGCTCCGGCCGTGAAGGGGTATTTCTTCTCGGTCTTGTCGTTGCGGATGGTGAAGGTCTGGTTTGCGACATCGGTTTCGCAAACGGCTTCGGTGCCGGCGAAGGTCTTGAAAATCTCGTCGATCGTCACGGCCGGAAGCGAGATCGCCAAATCCCCGCAGTTGAACATGTTCTGCCGGAAAATCCGGGCGAAATTCTCGGCGATCACCACGTTGATGCCGTTCTGCTCCAGCGCCCACGGCGCGTGTTCACGTGACGAACCGCAGCCGAAGTTGGCGCGCGTGACGATCACCGCTTTTCCCGCCAGATCCTTTTTGGGGTCAAAGCCGGGGAGGGTGAGGTCTTCGAGGCAGTAGGGCTTCAGAGCTTCCTTGGTCAGCTCGGTCAGGTATTTCGCCGGGATGATCTCGTCGGTGTTGATGTCCGAACGGTCGAGGAACAGGATTGAACCACTGAAATTTTTCATCGTATCTTAGCCTTTGTATAAGGGTGAATTGGTGATCACGCCGGCGATCGCGGTGGCTGCCGCGGTGGCCGGGCTCATCAGGTGGACGGTGCCGCCTTTGCCCATCCGCCCGTTGAAGTTGCGGTTGGTGGTCGAGGCACAGGCTTCGCCGGAGGCGAGGACGCCGTTGCTCATGCCGAGGCAGGCCCCGCAGGTCGGGTTGGTGACGCAGAATCCGGCGTCCATGAAAATCTTGATCAGCCCTTCTTCCAGCGCCTGCGAGAAGATCAGCGGGGTTGCCGGCGAAACGATGGCGCGGACGTTGCCGCTGATCTTTTTGCCCTTGAGGATCGAGGCGGCGATCCGGAGATCTTCCAGCCGACCGTTGGTGCATGAGCCGATGTAGATCTGCTGGACCGGGGTGCCGGTCATTTCGCGGACGCTCTTGACCTGATCCGGCTTGAAGCCGAAAGTCACCTGGGGTTCGAGCGTATTCGCGTCAATCTCGATCACTTTGGCGTAAACCGCGTCGGCGTCGGGCCGCCATTTGGCGTAGGCGGCGAGCGCCTCTTCCTTGCTCTTGAACTCATCCTTGATGAAGGGCCAGAGGTAGTTGACGGTAACCATGTCGGGGTAGCAGACCCCGCAGGTGCCGCCGGCTTCGATCGCCATGTTGCAGAGCGTCATCCGGGCATCCATGTCCATCGCATCGACCACCGGGCCGGCGAATTCGATCACCTGATCGGTGGCGCCGTTGACGGTGAGAAGCTTAATCACGGCGAGGATAAGATCCTTGGCATACACGCCGGGTTTGAGTTTGCCGGTGACGTTGATTTTGATCGTTTCGGGGTCGCGCATGGCGCAGACGCCTTTGAGGATGCCGACTTCGAGGTCGGTGGTGCCGACGCCGGCGGCGAAGGCGCCGAATGCCCCGTGGGTACAGGTGTGGGAGTCGCCCATGATCACCGTGAAGCCGGGACGGACGAAGCCTTTTTCCGGGAAAATCGCGTGACAGACGCCGTTGTGGCCGATGTCAAAGAAGTCTTTGACGCCGTGGCGGCGGGCCCATTCGCGGAGCGTTTTGCCCTGTTCGGCGGTCTTCGAGTCTTTGGCCGGGGTGACGTGGTCGATCACCGCTTTGATTTTGGTCGGGTCAAAAACCCGGTCGCGGCCGATGCTGACCAGGTCGTTGAGCGCGATCGGGGTGGTGATTTCGTGGCAGAACACCCGGTCCAGCGACAAAACCGCGACGCCGGGGGCGGGGCTGTCAACGCGGTGGGCGTCGAAGATTTTCTGAGCAACTGTTTTTCCCATTTTCTACTCCGTTATGTTAGTTCGCCAATTTCAAAACTCTCTGCGGCGCTGAAAAACGCTCGCCGCGTCCGGCTTGTCCGACACATCGGGCTTTACCGCTGCGGGTAAAGCCGCTCAATGCCGGACGGCGCCGGCCGTCGGCGATCATTTTTTATCATCCGCAAATACTTTTGAAATCGGCTCTTAGAGATTATTTGTTTGTTTCATTCTTCCGGGTCGCCGACCGTGAAGTGGACCAGCAGCAGCAAAAAGGTCATGATTGCCGCCACATAAAGCGCCGGGTTGTCCGGGGCGAAAAAGTCCATCGGGGTCAGCGGCGAAGTGACCGGCTCGCTCAGCCGGAACACGGTTTTCAGCAGCCAGTGTGACACTGTATTGAGTGCCGGATAGGCGAGAATCATGCCGACCAGTGCCCAAAAGGCGTAGTAGCGGCCGGCGGCGAAGTTGACCACGATGGTGACCGGGGTCATTGCCGCCAGCACCAGGCCGGCGCCGCAGAAGATGCCGCCGAAGATTGAGCCCCAGAGGTAGGAGGTGCGGACGTGGACTTCGACCATTCCGGCCTGGCGGGCGTAGAAGAAGAGCACTGCGCCGGCTCCGAGGGAAAGGAGTAGTGTTTTGATGATCCGGCCGTTGCGCAAGCGCAGGGCGTCCATGATGCTTTTGGGCCAGGCGAGGTCGCTTTTGACCAGGACGAAGCCGAAAGCCATGCCCATGACGATGGCGGCGGCGAGTTTGTAGGTCGCCGGTAAGTCCAATGGCTGCATGATGTTTGTTTTCCTGTTATATTGCGCGGGATCGCTCCCGCGGCGTGTTTCCTAAGTTACCCGGTCAAGGGCCGCGCCCTTGCGCAGAGTCAAGAGGGCGCGGAGCCCTCTTGTGGAGTGTGAGGTGAAACCTCACCGTTCCCGCTCCGGGCGAAGCCCCAGCTCAAGTAGGCGGAACGCAGTTCCGCCGCTGAGCCCGGCCCGAGCTCCGACGCCAAAGGTGTCGGAGCGACCGGCCGCGCCAGCGCCCACCCTCGATACCCTAACCCAAAATCTCCCCCTCCGAGCCGAGAGAGCGTCAGCGACCGGCTCGCTATCCCGAGGCCGACGGTGGCCCTCCGTGCCTCCGTGCGAAACCTTCTCCCACTCCGGGGCCTGCTTCGCTCGGTGTCGTTCGCCGGTCACTTCGTGACACGGCTGCCGACCTCGCTCCCGCAGTGTGGGGCGGGCTCCGCCGACATTGGGGGGAGCGCTTCGCTTAGCTTCGCTCGCTTTTTAGCGAGCGACCAGCGCTTTTCGTGCGCTGGACTGCGACTCCGTACGACGGAGGGCGGGGTTGGCGCTTCGCGCTTTTTTTTATTTTTTTTTGAGCCTGCGGCGCTTTTTTTATTTTTTCGCGGCGGCCTTGGCGGGCTTCTTCGCCCCGCCCTCACCCTTGCGCTCCAGCAAAATCGCCAGCGCACTCCCCGTCACCGTCATCGCAATCAAAAATATCCACGCACCCCCAGACAACTGCATCGCCGACGTCAAATGCCCAAATACCGTATCCCCCGAAAATTGAATCCCCAACATCACCAGAAATCCCCCCGCAATCCCACCCCCCACCGTCCGCAATACCTTGATCGTAAACGACCCCTCCCCCTCCGCCATCAACTCCGCCTTGTACTTGTTCCCCATCAATACCGCAACAAACGCCCCCACCAATATCCCGATAAATAAACCCAATTGCCAGTCCAATGACGGCGGATCCCCCGCCCGATGCTCCCGCAACGCCTCCGAACAATACTCCGTCGCCACCGTCGTCGCATCCCCCATCCCGATCACGTCGTTGAAGATATACAGCGACAAAACCACCAGAATCGCCAACAACGGCCCGCTTACATAAAACGGCCATTTCCCAGTAAAGAGATTCATGCTTCCTCCCTCAGTGCCTGCCGCGCTTCGGCAAATACCCGCTCCACCACTTCGCTATCCGGCATGAAACGCCGCAGCTTCTCCAGATACTCACGCTTCACAAACTCCCGCCGGGTATGGTTGAAATTCAAATCATATACCCACGCCAGCTTCGACACCACAAAATCACTCCCGCTCCTGAACGTCGAATAATCCGGCGTCCGGCGCTCACGCAAACTCGCCGCCACCTCGGGCGCAATGTCGTCCATCTCCTTGAGATTCCACGTCACCGCCCCCGTCTCCGGATTCTCCAGATGCCGCAACAGGATCGGGATGATGTCAAGCTTGTCCGCATCCCGCACCGCTCCCGCAATCCGCCGCAGCCGCCCGGTCGCACAATCCGGTATCCTGATCGCATTGTGCACCCGCACTGCCCCCAGCACCATCCCGCGTTCCCGCGGCGGCAACCCGGCCAGAAGACCGTGAGCGCGCACCAGCTCAACCGCCAGCTTGCCGTGGTCGATGCTTTTGGCATCGTGAAACGTCCGGTAACGGCGGTACTGTTCAAAACGACCGTAGTCGTGCAACAGCGCCGCCCGCTTCGCCGCATCGGCGTCAGCTCCGTCGAAATCCTCCGCCGCAATCAGGCGGCAGGCCTCGTCGTAAACCCGGAAAGTATGGCCGATCTTCAACTTGATCGGCCGGTCGTCCTCGTCGTTCCCGGTGAGAAAGCGCTCCGCATATGCGCGGACTTTTTCTCCCAAAGCATTCATTTTGCGTTGACTTCGGCAACCATCCTGTTCAAGGTTGCCGCGTCTTTGGCGAACTGTTCGAGCGAGTCGTCAATAAAAAACTCCAGCAACGCATAGTGGTCGCCGCACGTATTGACGACTTCCAAATACTTTTTCCAGTCCGCTTCGCCGTCAGCCAGCGGCAGCCGCACGTTGGCGTCCGTCCAGGTGAAGACGTGAACCGTGGTCACCCGGTCCAGCACCTTCTTGAGACCCTCCATCCGGTAGGCGAATGGCTTGCCGTTCGGCGGCTGCCAGCCGGTCAGCAGCGCCGGGCCGACTTCGGCAAGAAGCTGTTGCGCCGACTCGTTGGTGTCGGTCAAGGTGTTGCCGTGATACTCGGTGCTCACCGTGATCCCCGCCTCGGCGGCAAGTTTGCAGCAGCGCTTGAGATCGTCGGCCACCACTTTGCGGTCTTCCGCCGTCGCCTCGGCAGATCCCTTGTTGCCCGCCCAGACCCGGATGGTCGGCGCGCCCAGCACCCTGGCGGTCGCCACTACTTTGGCGAAATCAACCTGTTCCGGCACTCCGGCGCGATAGTACGAACCGTAGGACGAGGTGACAAGATCGTTCGCCGCCATCAGCTTGGCGACATACGCCGCCTTCTCAAGGTCGCCGTGCGGAACATGGATGTCACCGCCCCACTCGATCGCCTTGATTTTATTTTTGACGCACTCCGCCACCAGCGTTTCCACCGTCTGCTTGCGGAACGAAATCGATACCAGGCCGGAACAAATCATTTCTCTTTTCCCATCATTTCAAGTATTATGTCAATGGTCCGATTCAACTCTTCCTCATTGGCCCCGGCCGTCCGTTCGCCGGGCGGCGGAGCCGAAACTTCACCCTCGGTCAGTCCGAGCGTATTGCGCAGTCGCCGCAGCGCCATCTTTTCTTCGCTCTTCGCACGCTCCAGCGCGAGGGCACTCTCGTAATCTTTGACCGGCGAATCCGCCGCTTCGCGGCTTGCCCGGTGTGCCGCTTCGTATGCCGTCAAATCCAGCGCCAGCTCGGCTTCGAGCACCAGCGCGAGGGCCAAAAAACGCAATTCCGGCGGCATCGGGCGATCCGCCAGGTGCCGCTCCGCAAAAAAACGCGGGAACCGCAGCAGAAACTCCGAACGCGACAGCAACACCGCCGTCCGGTTGCCCGGATCGGTTTCCGGCGGCAGTTTCGCCGCCAGTTTGCGGGCCGCCGCCGCCAGTTGCTCCGCCGGCAGCGGCGCATCACGGAACTCCGGCCGGCGCACGAGCGCAATCACCAGCAAGTCCCCCCACAACGGCACCCCCGGATCGGCCCCCCGCCGCAGCGTCAGTTCCCCGCCGGTTTCACTTCCGAGCAATGTCCGCAACAGCAGCGCCGACTCGGCGAATTCAATTTCGGTCGCTTTTTGTTCGCGCCGCCCGCTCTCCGGGAACGCCGCCGATTTGGCCGCTTCCCGCAAGATCGTCAGCCTCTCCCGCAGCGACAGCCACGCTTCCGCCGCAAGTTCGGTCTCCAGCCGCAAATTCTGTCTGATCCGCATCTCCCCGGTCTCGCGGGCCGCCGCGTCGTCCGGTGTCAGCAATTGCACATTGTACGCCATTGCCAGCTCGGCGGTGGCGCGCGCGCCGGGCGCGAGCTGTTTCGCCTGAACCGCGCTTTTGCCGGCCTGGCCGGTCAGCTCGGGCAAGCCGAGCAGAATTTTGTGATCCAGATGCTCACGGCCGAGCATCCGGCGCATTTCGTCGAAACGCAGTCCGGTGAGGTTTTTCTCCGCTTCTTCCGCCGCGCTCTCCACGGTCAGCGCGCCGGGTTGCGAAATTACCTCGTCCGGGGTTCGGCACGAAGCGAGCGCGCCAAGTAACAGCAGCCCCCCCGCAATCGTGCCCAAACACTTCATCATCAGATCATCAGCACGCCGCCGGTGTCCGCGCTGGTGGCCAGCTTGGCGTACCGGGCGAGGTAACCGGTTTTGACTTTGGATTCACGCGGCTGCCAGTGCTTGCGCCGTTCGGCGAGCACGTCGTCCGCGACTTCGAGCTTGATCGTCCGCGCCGGAATGTCGATCGCAATCATATCGCCCGGCTCGACCAGGCCGATCACCCCGCCCGCCGCCGCTTCCGGACTGACGTGCCCGATGCACGCGCCGCGGGTGCCGCCGGAGAAGCGGCCGTCGGTGATCAACGCCACGCTTTCGCCGAGGCCGCGACCCATGATGTAACTTGTCGGAGCGAGCATTTCCTGCATGCCGGGGCCGCCCTTGGGGCCTTCGTAGCGGATCACCACCACGTCGCCGGCCTTGACTTTGCCCTCAAGGATGCCTTCGCACGCCTCTTCCTGGCTCTCGAAAATCACCGCCGGGCCGCGATGGACCAGCATCTTTTCGGCCACCCCGGCCTTTTTCACCACGCATCCCTTTTCGGCGAGGTTGCCGAAAAGAATGCTGAGGCCGCCCGATTTGCTGTAGGCGTTCTCCACCGTCCGGATCACTTCGCCGTCCGGGGCGGGAGCGTTGGCGATGGTCTCGCCGAGGGTCTGGCCGCTCACCGTCGGGGCGTCAAGATCGATCAGCCCGAGCCGGGAAACTTCCTTGATGATCGCCGAAATCCCGCCGCAGCGGTTGACGTCTTCCATGTGAAACTGGCTCGACGGCGAAACTTTGCAGATGTTCGGCGTTTCGCGGCTGATCCGGTCGAGGTCGTTCAAGTCAAGCTTCACTCCGGCGGTGGTCGCCACCGCGAGGGTGTGAAGCACGGTGTTGCTGCTGCCGCCCATCGCCATGTCGAGCACCAGCGCGTTGTGGAACGACTTCGCGGTGGCGAAACTGCGCGCGGTCGGCGCGGCGGGATCGAGCGCGAGCTCGACCGCACGCTTGGCGGCGCGCTTCCAGAGCGCGATCCGCGCCGTGCTCTCGGCCGGAATCGTGCCGTTGCCCGGAAAGGCGATGCCGAGCGCTTCACAGAGGCAGTTCATGCTGTTGGCGGTGAACATCCCCGAGCAGGAGCCCGCGCCGGGACAGGCCGAGCACTCAAGCTCCTCCAGTGCGTCGTCGGTGAGCTCGCCGATCTTGTGCTTGGCGACGCCCTCAAAAATGGTGATGAGGTCGGTCGCCTTGCCGTCTTTGCCATGGCCGGCAAGCATCGGCCCGCCGGAGGCGAAAACGGTCGGAATATCGAGCCGCATCGCGCCCATAAGCATACCCGGCACCACTTTGTCGCAGTTGGGAATGCAGATCATCGCGTCAAAGGGATGGGCGCTGCCCATGGTTTCGACGCTGTCGGCGATGAGTTCGCGGCTGGGAAGCGAGAACTTCATTCCCGCATGGCCCATGGCGATGCCGTCGCAGATGGCAATGGTGTTGAATTCATAGGGTACGCCGCCCGCTTCGCGGATCGCGTCGCAGATGATCTGGCCGACTTCCCGCAGGTGGCAATGGCCGGGAACGATGTTGGTGTAGGAGTTGCAGACCCCGATGAAGGGCTTGGCAATATCCCCGGCCGCGATTCCGGTGGCGCGCATCAGCCCGCGATGGGGCGCGCGTTCCGAACCTTTTTTCATGATGTCGCTGCGCATCGAAAAAATCTCCTGAATGTTCGAACAATACAAAGGCACGGTACTAATTTACCATGCCAGTCGGAAAAAAGCAATTGCGCGGAGCAAGAAAAAAGGGACTTCTCCTTGAAGTATCGCCACTTTGAAACTATATTACCGGATGATATAAAAATTGGTTAAGAATAAAAATCAGGAAATCATCATGTTTGAATCGTTAAGCGACAAATTGCATGACGTCTTTCGCAAGTTGCGCGGCCAGAGTACGCTGACCGAGAGCAACATCGTCGACGCGATGCGCGAAATCCGGCTGGCGCTGCTGGAGGCGGACGTCAACTTGCAGGTGGCGACCGACTTCATCGAGGACGTCAAAAGCGAGTGCGTCGGGCAGGAGGTGATCAAAAGCGTCACCCCCGGCCAGCAGCTGGTCAAGATCGTTCACGACAAGCTGGTCGAACTTCTGGGCGGCGGCGCCGCCGAGCTGACGTTCAACCGCAAACCGACGGTGATCATGCTGGTCGGTCTCCACGGCAGCGGCAAAACCACCACCGCCGGGAAGCTTGCAAGGTTGCTCAAACACGAAAAAAACAAGAGCGTCTTGCTGGTCGCCGGCGACGTCTACCGCCCGGCGGCCATCGATCAGCTCGAATTTCTCGGCCGCGAGCTGGATATTCCGGTTCACGTCGAGCGCACCAGCATCAATGTCCCCGCGATCGCCTCCAACGCGGTCGAGGAAGCCCGCCAGAAGGGCATCGACGTAGTGCTGATCGACACCGCCGGCCGGCTCCAGATCGACGAGATGATGGTTCAGGAACTGGTCCGCATCCGCCAGGCGGTGCTGGCCGACGAGGTGCTGCTGGTGGCCGATGCCGCGCTCGGCCAGGAGGCGGTTTCGGTGGCCAAGCACTTCCACGACGCGCTCTCGCTGACCGGCTTCATCCTCACCAAACTTGACGGCGACGCCCGCGGCGGAGCGGCGCTCTCGATCCGCAAAGTCACCGGCTGTCCGGTCAAATTCGTCGGCGTCGGCGAAAAACTCGATGCGCTTGAAATCTTTTACCCCGAGCGCATGGCCGGCCGTATCCTCGGCATGGGCGACGTGGTTTCGCTGGTCGAAAAAGCCTCTCAGGCGATCGACGAGGAAGAGGCCCGGGCGCTTCAGGAAAAGCTTCGCAAATCGCAGTTCGACTTCAACGACTTCCTCTCCCAGCTCCGCCAGCTCTCCCGCCTCGGCGGGATGGAGTCGGTGCTCAAATTCCTGCCCGGCGGACGCCAGATCAGCGAAGCGATGAGCGGGGTCGATCCCAAGCACTTTGCCCGGATGGAGGCGATCATCCTCTCGATGACCGCAGCCGAACGCGCCAACCCCGATCTGATCGATTTCTCGCGCAAGAAGCGTATCGCACGCGGCTCCGGCGTACCGGTCGAGCAGGTCAGCGGCCTGGTCAAACAATTTGAGTCGATGCGCAAAATGATGAAGCACAACGGCATGATCGGCCGGTTGATGTCCGGCGGCTCGCTGCCGGAAAGTTCCACTTCGATCGGTTCCTGGCTCAGCGCCCCCGGCGCGGTTTCGCGCAAGGAACAGGACAAAAAGAAGCGGCTGGCGAAACTGCAGAAGAAAGAACGCCAGAAACAGCGGCGCAAAAAGAAGTAAGGGAGAATTCAAGCGATGCTCGGTTTGGCAATAGGAATTGTGGTCGGGTTCGGCGTGACGATGCTGACCAGCTATGGTCTGGGCCCGATCTGGGGAATCGGGCCGGTATGGGGCACCGTCTGCGGGGTGGCCGCATTGATCGGCGTACAGCTCGGAATCGGGCTCTGGGTGCGCAAAAAAGTCAATGCCGTCAATGCCAAAATCCAGAACGTGATGGAGGAGCTCCAGCGCA